>CAZWDE010000157.1:0-7524 GCA_964632555.1 uncultured Limibaculum sp. | reverse complement strand
ACCCGCTCTTCGGACGCGACCTGCAGCACCGCGTGATCCATGTCCGCACCGACGTCTATTACCGCGATGACCGAGAGCGGCTGACCGAGGCCGGGCGGGCGGCCGCGCGCGCGCTCTGGCTGGCCGATCTCGAACGGTCGGGCGCCGACCTTCTCGTCATCTACCCGCCCGAGCCGGTCGAGCTCGAATGGGTGCGGGCGTGTCCCGGGCGCTTCGAGCGGCTGGTCGTCGGCGTCCGCGGGCGCTCGGCGCTCTTCGCCGTGCGCCCGCCTTCAGCGGGGGGCGACGCCGCCTGCGACCCGGATCCGGTGCGCCGCGAAGACGAGGCCGGAGACGGCGAAGACCGCTAGGAACCCGGCATAGCTCGCGACCCGCACCGTCAGCCCGAGCGCCACGCCGGTCGCGAGCGGGTGGCCGAAGGCGTAGAGCGTGCCCGACCATCCCGACTCGGCGATCCCGAGATTGCCCGGGGCGAGCGACAGGATCTGCGAGGCCTGCACGAAGGCGAAGCCGTGCACCACCGCCTCGCCGGACACCGCGAAGGCCGCCGCCGCGACGAGCAGGGCGCGGAGCAGCATCGCGGCATAGCGCAGGCCCGAGAGGAGCGTCAGCCGGCGCAGCAGCCGGATCACGCCGCGCGGCTCGGCGCCGGCGAGCGCCCCGATCGGCGCGAGCGGCGCCAGCCGGCCCGACAGGCGCCCGAGCGTGCCGACGAGGCGGAGGCCGCGTCGCACCGCGAGCGGCGTCAGCGCATGCACGAGCAGGAGCGCGCCGAGCCCCGCGATCACCCAGCCACCCACCCCGGCGCCCGCCGCCAGCGCCGCGAGCGTCGCGCCGAGGCCGATCAGGAGCGCGGCGAGGTCGAACACCTGCTCGAGCGCCGAGGTGGTGGCGCCACGCAGCACCGGCAGGGAGTAGTGCAGCCGGGTCGCGGCGCTCCGGGTGAGCATCGACGCGGCGTGCACCGTCAGCACCTGGGCGAGGACCGCGGCGAGGCTCGAATAGAAGAGCGCGAAGGGGAAGGTGATCACGCGCGCGAGCTGCGGCTCCATGCTGGCGAGCACGAGCCGCCACTTGAGCGCGCTGAGCGCGATCTGCGCGAAGGTGAGCGCGACGACGAGCAGCCAGACCCACCCGGGCAGCGCGGCGAGCCGGTCCGCCACCTCGGCGAGGTCGAGATCGACCAGCCAGACGAGGACCCCGATCAGGAGCAGCCCGCCGGCGAGCCCCGCCGCGGCGCCGAGCCAGCGCCCCATCAGACGGCCCCGGGCACGGCACCGGCGGCCAGACGGTCGGCGAGCGCGTCGGCGACGCGCATGGCGTTGGCCGCTGCCGTCATCGTCGGGTTCTGGGCGGGCATCGCCGGGAATGCCGAGAGATCCGCCACGTAGAGGGGCCGCCCGCCCGGCAGCCGCCCGCCGTCGAAAAGGCTGACCTCGATCCCTCGGTCGAGCAGCGCCTCGGCCGCTGCGAGGCCCGAGGGGCCGGATCCGACGACGGCGACCCGCGGCCTCACCGCCCGGCCATGTGCCGCCGCACGCCGTCCACCACCCGCCGCGCGTTCTCGGCCGTGAAGCCCGGATAGGTCGGCAGCAGGATCATCTCGCCCGCCGTCTGCCGGGCGTTGGGGCAGTCGCGCCGCCATGCGGCGAAACAGGGCAGCTCGGCGCAGTTTCTCAAATGCTGGATCGCGATGTCGCAACCCCCGCGCACCAGGTCGCGGATCAGCGCCGCCCGGTCGGGCACCTGGATCGGATAGTGCAGGTAGATGTGCCGCCCGTCCCGGTGGAGCGGCGGCGTGAGCACGCTGTTGAGATCGGCGAGCCCCTCGTCATAGACCTCCGCGAGCGCGATCCGGCGCCCGGCCAGCGAATCGAGTTCGCGGAGCTGGCGCCGTGCGATGCGGGCCTGCACCGGCCGCATCCGGCGGCCGTAGCTCTCCGGGAAGGTCTCGCGCAGCTTCGGGTCGAGCTCGATCTTCACGGTGCGGTTGAGCGCCTCGATGTCGTTCAGATAGGCGTGACGGAACACCCAGTAGGTGAAGCCTCGGAACACCAGCGGGTGAGTGGCGAGATCGGTCATCGCCGCCTTCAGCCCCTTGGAGAGCACCGCGCCGGCCGAGACCGGCCGGAAGCGGGCGAGCTCCGCCCGGATCGCCGCGGCCGCCGCGTCGTCGTCGGTCACCACGAGCCCGCCGTAGAACGAATTGACGTTCTTGTACATGCCGAAGCTGAAGACGCCCGCGTCGCCGAAGGTGCCCGCGCGCCGGCCGCCCACATGGGCGCCGCAGGACTGCGCGGCGTCCTCGATGAGCTTCAGCCCGTGGCGCGCGCAGATCTCGCGGAGCCGCTCGATGTCGCTGACGAGGCCGTGCAGATGGGTGGCCAGCACCGCGCCCGTCGCGTCGTCGACCAGCGCCTCGACCGCGTCGGGGTCGAGATTGCAGGTGTCGCGGCGGATGTCGGCGAAGACCGGCACCAGGCCGGCGGCGATCACCATGTTGATCACGTCGCTCAGCGTGTAGGGCGAGAGGATGATCTTGCGCCCCTCGGGCACCAGCGCGCGCATGGCGAGATAGGTGCCGACGCGGTTCTGCGGCACGGCGATCGCATGGGCGACGCCGAAGAGCGCCTCGGCCTCGGCCTCGAGCGCGCGGACCGCGCCGCCCTCCTCAGGCTCGCGCTCGAAGAGCCGCGCGGCGAGCGTCGCATAGTCGGTCGTGTGTCCGTAGAGGCGGTAGCGGGCGAGCGGCGCCGAGATCATCCGTCGGGCTCCATCGGTTGCGCGCTGGCGTCGGCCGGCGGGCCCATGCCCCTCGCGTCCGGTTGGAGGTGCAAGCCGGGCCGGCTGCTCGTCGAGCATTCTGGGAAGGCTTGGGCGGCCGCGCGCGTGGCGGCCGACGGGGGCGGGATGGCGGTCCGGACCGACGGCGAGACGAGGCCCGAGACGGTCGTCGACGCGGAGATCCCGCCGGGCCTTTACGCCGAGGCGGCGGCGCTGCCGGGTGTCGGCCTGTTCCACGACGCGCCGTGGCACGCGGTGCTGGCCGATGCCTTCGGCTGGCGGGTCGGCGCCGTCACGGCGCGCGAGGGCGGACGGCTCGTCGGCCTTCTCCCCTTCGTGCGAAGGTGCCGCCTCCTGCGCCGGGTCGCGGTCGCGCGGCCGCTCACCCATCGCCTTGCCCCGCTCTGGGTCGGCCGCGGGCGCGCCGGCGGCGCTCGTGCGCCGTGTGATCCTCACGCGCCGAGCGGCCGACGTCGTTCGCTCGCTGCACCGCGGACGGTCCGACCCGCGGGTGGCGAGCGACCGATGGGCCGGCGTGACGCCGGCCTGCGGCTGCGGGGCCGCGATGTCGTAGGGGAAGTCATGGCTCCGGCGGCAGGATTCGAACCTGCGACCAGCGGATTAACAGTCCGATGCTCTACCACTGAGCTACGCCGGATCAGAGCCGATGAGCGCCCGAGCCTTTAGCAAAGCCCCGCGGGGGCGTCCAGCGCCTTCGCGCAGCCCCCGGGCTCACTGCGCCGCGATCGGCGACTGGCCGCCGTATTCGCGGGTCGCCTCGAGCGCCGCCTGCGCCACCATGCGCCCGAGCAGCGGCAGCCGCTCGCGGCTGACGCGCGCCGAGGGGCCGGAGATCGAGAGCGCGGCGACCGGCATGCCCATCTCGTCGAAGACCGGCGCGGCCACGCAGCGAAGGCCGAGCGCGTGCTCCTGATCGTCGACCGCGTAGCCGACGGCGCGCACCTCCTCGATGGCGCGCAGCAGCGCCTCGCGCCGCGTCACGGTCTGCTCGGTCAGCGCCGGCAGGCTCTGGCCGGAGAGGAGCGTGGCGCGCCGGCCCGGATCCATGTGCGCGAGGAGCGCCTTGCCGGCGGCGGAGGCGTGGAGCATCACGCGCCCGCCCACCCCGGTGATCGCCCGCATGGCGTGGCGCGATTCGATCTGGCCGATGCAGACCACCTCGCCGTCGCTCTCGATGAAGAGGTTGGCGGTCTCGCCCGACATCTCCATCAGGCGCGCGAGATAGGGCCGCGTGATCGCCATCTTGTCGCGCGAGCGGGCGAAGGCGGAGCCGACGAAAAAGGCCGCCACGCCGATGCGCCAGACGCCGGCCTGCGGGTCGGGCCGCACGAAGCGCTCGGCCTCGAGCGTGGTCAGCAGGCGATGCGTGGTCGAGGCGGGCAGCTTGGCGGCCTCCGCCACCTCGGTCAGCGTCAGCCCGTTCGGCTTGTCCGCGAGGTTGCGCAGGAGCGTGAGCGCCCGGGTGAGCGAGCGGACCTGCCCCGACTGTTTGCTGCGATCGTCGCTCATCGTCCTCCGCCCGGAATGTCCTACGCCCGCAGTTGGACATAGCCCGGCCCGCCGCGGGTCAAGAGGACCGAACGGGCGCGGCGGCGGCACGGCGCAGTCGCCCCGCCTCGAGCCGCGGCGGCGATTGCAGGGCCACACGCGGCGAACCTGGGCGGAGCCGCGTTAACTGGGCATTTACTGTATCGGGACTAGGAAATCTTCACTTTCCGATGTCGGTCGGTCAGGGCGCGGATCACCCCCCGTTCTCACACCCGCCCCGGCTCGCGACGGCGGGAGGTAGCCCCAATACCCCGGAAACGGGTATCGCCGCCCCGGCTAAAACGGCCGGGGCGGCTCCGGGCCGCGGCCGCCCCTCAGCTCGATCGGCGCGCCCAGGCGCCGCGCTTGCGGTAGAGCGTCGAGGGGCTGACGTCGAGCAGCCGCGCCGCGCGCGGGATCGACCCGTCGCAGGACTGGATCGTCGCCTCGATGAAGGCGCGCTCGAGATCGGCGAGCGAGGTGCCGACGAGCGGGGCGAGCGTGCGCTCGAGCCGCGCGTCGGGCGCCGCCGGACCGTTGCCGGGCGCCGTCCCCTTCGGCGCGTCGGTCTGTGCGGCGGGCGGCTCGCCCCCGGCCGCCTCGCGCGGCGCGGTGAACTCGGGCGGCAGCATCGACGGCTCGACCTCCTCGCCGTCGTGCAGCACCACGACGTTGCGCAGGACGTTCTGCAACTCGCGCACGTTGCCCGGCCAGGAATAGGTGCGGAAGGCCGCCCGCACCGGCTCGGAGAGCCGCCGGAAACTCCGGCCTTCCTCCTCGGCATAACGCTGCAGCAGCACCTCGGCGATCTCCACCACGTCGCTGTTGCGCTCGCGGAGCGGCGGCAGGTGGATCGGTACCACGTGGAGGCGGTAGTAGAGGTCCTCGCGGAAGCGGCCCGCGCGCACCTCGGCGGCCGGGTCGCGGTTGGTGGCGCAGACGATCCGCACGTCGACCTTGTGCGCCTCGGTCGCGCCCACCGGCTGGATCATCGAGGTCTGCAGGAAGCGCAGCAGCTTGGTCTGCAGCGCGAGGTCCATCTCGCAGATCTCGTCGAGGAAGAGCGTTCCGCCGTCGGCCACCGCGGCCGCGCCGCGCTTGTCGAGCACCGCGCCGGTGAAGGACCCGCGGAGATGGCCGAAGAGCTCCGACTCGAGCAGGTCGCGCGGGATCGCCCCGCAGTTCACCGGCACGAAGGGGCCCCCGTGGCGCACCGAGAGGGCGTGGATCGCCTGGGCGCAGATCTCCTTGCCGGTGCCGCTCTCGCCGGTGATGAAGACCGTGGCGGTCGAGCGCGCGATGCTCTTCACCATCTCGTAGATCCGGCGCATCGCGGTCGAGCGACCGATGAAGCCCTGGAACCCGAGCGCGCCGCTCACCTCGATCGCGTCGTCCTCCGCGCGCGGCTCCTGCCCGAGCAGCGCGGCGGCGTTCTCCACGGCGCCGAGCAGGCGGCGCTCGTCGAAGGGCTTGACGAGGAAGTCGAACGCACCCTCGCGCATCGCCTCGACCGCCCGGTTGATCGAGCCGTTGGCCGTGATGACGACGATCTTGACGTTCGGGTCGTCCGCGTGGAACTGCCGCAGGAGGGCGAGCCCGTCCCGATCCGGCAGCACGAGATCGAGCAGGATGATGCGCGGCTTGCCGCGGCGGTAGAGCTCCAGCGCGCTCTTCGCGTCGTAAGCGCAATGCACGGCGAATCCGGCCTTGCGCAGGAACGCCTCGTACATCGCCGAGAGAGAACGCGTATCCTCTACCAGAAGAACTGGATCGAGCGGACGCGACAACATACCCTAACCCTGCAGTTTACTACGTAAAAACCCTCGCAGAAGATCGATCTCGGCGATCACCATTTTCCCGAGCCGATCCACCGTGTTGATGTCACCGGAATGCGCGGCAGAATTAAGGCATTGTGCGTCATATTGCAGCTTAGTTGCGCCGACCGACCCGGCGACCGCCACCAGAATATGCGTCGCGCCGCGCAGTTCGCGCTGGTCCCGCGCGGCAAGCGCCGTCTCGATCTTCTCGCGCACGCCGAGGATGTCGCGGTCCATCTTGCGAAGCAGCTCCTTGATCGCCACCGGTCCCATGGCGCGCACCAGCGATTCGTAGATCCGCAGGTCGATGCTGGCGGTGCGCCCGGAGGCCGGCTCGCGCGACGGCGCGACCGAGGCGACCGCGGCCATCTGCCGGCCGGACCGCGCCTGCAGGATCGCGAGGATGTCCGCCTCGAGCGCCTCGACCGACAGGATCGGCTTGGCGATCATCCCGTCGGCCCCGGCCTCGAGGATCGCGGCGCGGTGCTCGCCCATCACATAGGCCGTGAGCGCGATCAGCGGCATGTCCGACTGCGGCGCCGGGCCCGCCCGCAGGCGGCGGATCACCTGCGTGCCGGAGACCCGCGGCATCTCGATGTCGATCAGCGCGAGGTCGAAGCGGCGCGTGCCGGCGAGGTCGAGCGCCGCCTCGCCGTCCCCCGCGAGCGTCACCCGCGCGCCGAGCGCCTGGAGCATCTGCACCGCGACCATCTGGTTGGTCGGGTTGTCCTCGGCGAGGAGGATATGGAGCCCGGCGACCGACACTCCCAGCCCCCTCGTCCCGCCGCTCTCAGCGGCGATGGCCGGCGGCCTCGACCGCGGCGCGGATCTCGTCGAGGATCGCCGGGTCGTCGATCGTCGCGGGCACGCGGACCTCGGCCCCGTCGGCGATCTGCACCATCGTCTTGCGCAGGATCTTGCCCGAGCGGGTCTTCGGCAGGCGGTCGACCACCACGGCCGACTTGAAGGCCGCCACGGGGCCGATCTGGTCGCGCACCAGCGCCACGCATTCGCGCGCGATGTCGCCGTGGGGCCGGTTGCAGCCGTGGTTGAGGCAGACGAAGCCGAGCGGCACCTGCCCCTTGAGCGCGTCCGCCACGCCGATCACCGCGCATTCGGCGACGTCCGGGTGCGCCGCCAGCACCTCCTCCATCGCCCCCGTCGAGAGCCGGTGCCCCGCCACGTTGATGACGTCGTCGGTGCGCGCCATGATGTAGAGATAGCCGTCCTCGTCCTTGAGCCCCGCATCGCCCGTCTCGTAGTAGCCGGGATAGGTGTCGAGATAGGCGCGGCGGAACCGGTCGTCGGCGTTCCAGAGCGTCGGCAGCGTGCCGGGCGGCAGCGGCAGCCGGATCGCGATGGCGCCGAGATGGTT
>CAZWDE010000156.1:0-7533 GCA_964632555.1 uncultured Limibaculum sp. | reverse complement strand
CAACCGCATGGGCGCGCGCCCGCTCGGCCGCGTGATCCAGGAGCACATCAAGAAGAAGCTGGCCGAGGAGCTGCTCTTCGGCAAGCTCGCCAATGGCGGCCTGGTGCGCGTGATCGTGAAGGACGGCAAGCTCGATCTCGAGCTGATGCCGCCCGAGCCCCCGCGCCTCGAGGGTGGCAAGCCGCCGCTCCTCACCGCGGAGTGACCGGGCGGGGCCCGGCCCCCGCGGCGCGTCCACGGGGCCGGCCGCCGGCCCCGTCGCACGCGGCCTTCCGCTCTCGCCCGGCCCGGATCGTGCGTCGGGCCGCCCGCCGGCCCGGCGGGGTTCGCCGGGCCCGGATCGCACCACCCCCGCCTTCCTGCCCGACATGAGCGAGCACACCGAGTACGCCGTGCCCGACAGCGTCGTCATCGTCGGCGCCGGACAGGCCGGCCTCAGCCTTGCGGCGACGCTGCGCGAGGAAGGCTATACGGGTCCCGTGACGCTGCTCGGGGCCGAGCCCGACCCGCCCTACCAGCGCCCGCCGCTCTCGAAGAAATACCTGCTCGGCGAGTTCGCCGCCGAGCGGCTGCTGCTCAAGCCCGAAAGCTTTTACGCCGACCAGGGGATCGCGCTGGTGCCGGACCGCCCGGTCACCGGCATCGACCGCGCGGCGCGCACCGTGACGGCCGGCGGCGAGCCCCTGCCCTACGGCGCGCTGGCGCTGACCACGGGGGCGGCGCCCCGGCGCCTGCCGGAGGCGATCGGCGGCGCGCTCGACGGCGTGCACACCATCCGCTCGCGCGCCGATGTCGACCGGCTCGCCCCCGCGCTGGCGACGGCGCGCGCCGCGCTGGTGGTCGGCGGCGGCTATATCGGCCTCGAGGCGGCGGCGGTGCTCGCCGCGCGCGGCATCGCGACTACGCTGATCGAACGCGAGGCGCGCATCCTCGCCCGTGTGGCTTCGGCCGAGACCGCGGCCTATCTCCGCGCCCTGCACGAAAGCCGCGGCGTCGCGGTGCGCGAGGGCGCGGCGCTCGAGCGGCTCGAGGGCGCGGACGGACACGTGGTCCGCGGCGTGCTGGCCGACGGCACGGTGATCCCGGCGGATCTCGTGGTGGTCGGGATCGGCGTGACCCCCGAGGTGCGCCTCGCCGAGGCGGCGGGCCTCGCGATCGAGAACGGCATCGCGGTCGACGCGCGGTGCCGCACCTCCGACCCCGCGATCTACGCCGCGGGAGACTGCGCGAGCTTCCCGTGGCGCGGGCGGCGGATCCGGCTCGAGTCGGTGCAGAACGCGGTCGACCAGGGTGCGCACGCGGCCCGGGCCATGCTGGGCGCCGAGGCGCCCTACGACCCCGAGCCGTGGTTCTGGTCCGACCAGTACGAGGCCCGGCTGCAGATCGCCGGGCTCTCGGCCGGGCACACGCGCGTCGTCGAGCGGCCGGGCCACCGCCCGGGCGGGCGGAGCTTCTGGTACTTCCGCGACGCCGAGCTGATCGCGGTCGACGCCGTCTCGGATCCCAAGGCCTACATGCAGGGCAAGCGCTGGCTCGCCGAGCGCCGGAGCCCCGACCCCGACCGGCTGGCCGATCCCGCCGTCCCTCTCGCCGGCCTCGTCCCACTGTCCTGACCGCGCAACGATCTGTCGCGATCCGACATCAGGCGTAGCAAATCGTCACGCGACCCGGTTAACACTTGGTCAAGAGCGGCCCCCGGTCCTGCCGGACAGGTCGCCGCCCAAGGGACGCAAGGCGAGGCGGTGTCGGGAAGGACGCCGTCGGCGACGGGGAGCGACAGGTGAGCGAGACCTTTGACGACCTGCCTGAGGGCTCGACCCTCAAGGCCTGCGGACGCGACGGCTACGCCGCGCTCGCGGCGCAGTGGCGGGAGCAGGTGTTTCCGCCCAAGGCGCCGATCCTGACGGCCGAGGATCCGGGCGACGACGTGTTCTTCATCCTGGCGGGCCGGGTGCGGGCGGCCACCTTCACCAGCAGCGGCCGGGAGGTGACCTTCGCAGACCTGACGCCCGGCGCCTCCTTCGGCGAGATCGCGGCGATCGACGGCGGCGCGCGGTCGACCAACGTGATCGCGCTGACGTCCACCCGGGTGGGCCGGCTGTCCTCGGAGCGGTTCAACCGGGTGATCGACGCCAACACCGCGGTGATGCGCGCGCATCTGACGTATCTCGCGCGGCGCGTGCGCACCCTTTCGGGCCGGCTGCTCGACATCACCACGATGAGCGCGCGGGAGCGTCTGATCGCCGAGCTCCTCTCCCGCGCCGCCGCGCGCGACGGCAGCGACACCGCCGAGGTGACGCATCTGCCGACCCAGCAGGAGCTCGCCGACCTGATCTTCAGCCAGCGCGAGGCGGTGGGGCGCGATCTCTCGCGCCTCGCCCGCGCCGGGCTGATCCGGCGCGAGGGGCGGCGGCTGATCATCCCGAGCCTCGCCGCGCTGCGCGACGACCTGCGCGGCGAGTGACCGGGCTCAGGCGGGCGCGAGCGCGCCGACGAGGACGTGGCTGTCGGGCCCGACGCAGATGAGCGAGGCCACCGCGTGACGACCGCGGAGCGTGAGCCCCGCCTCGCTCGCCACCGTCACGCCCGCGCCCGCCGCGACCGTGACGGCGCCCGCTCCCGCCTGCAGGAGGCTGACCTGCTCGCCGACGGCGAGCGCGCCCGCGGGCACCGTGATCGTCGCCGGAGCCGCGCTGTCGACGCGGAGGAGCGCGAAGGCCTCCGAGGCCAGGAGCGTCGCCGAGCCGGCCTTGGCGATCACCGTGACGGTGCGCAGGTCCGGGCCGCCGGTGCCGCCGCCCGCGGCCGCGAGGGCCTGCTTGTCGGCGGCCGACATCAGCCCCGCCTCGGCGAGCGTCGCGAGCGGCAGCGCGACGCCCGTCCCGCCGAGGATGCCGACGGTGCGGCTCGGCACGTCGTAGGTGAGCAGCCGCTCGGCCTCGCCGGCGCGCCAGCCGGCGCCGCCGAGGGTCGCGTCGAGCGCGATGCGGATGCCCTCGCCCGTGAGCAGTGCGCCGCCGTCCGCGCCCTCGACGAGCACCTGGCCCGCGTCCTCCGAGAGACCCGAGGCGGTGATCTCCTGCACCGTGGTGTTGATCGTGACCGGCCCGCCCCCGCCGCCGGTGCCGCCGCCGAAGCTGTAGAGAAGCGCCATGGCTCAGACCTCCACGAAGGAGATCGTGTAGCCCGGCTCGACGCCGATCGTGGCGATCCCGGGCAGCGTCGCGCTCATCGGCTTCGCCTCCGGGTCGGCCGCCCCGCCGCTCTGGCCCGGCCGCAGCACGCGGTAGCGGAGGTTGACCGCGCTCTCGATCACCGCGACATGGGCGGCCGCGGGCGCGGGGCCGCTCGCGACCGGCGCCGGACCGACGCTCACGGTCTCGTAGCCGAGCTCGGGCTCGTTGATGAGGGGCGTCGGGTGGCTGCGGACGTCGAGCGTCGAGCCGTCATGCCACCAGAGTTTGACCGTACCGGGCATGTCTGTCTCCTTGATGGGCGCGCGATCGCGCGGTGGGGGTCACGGGTCTCGTGAGGAGGAGCGGCCACGGCCGGAATGCGGGGAGCGCCGCTGGCATCGGGACCGGCGGCGAGACTGGCGAAGACGTCTTAAATTTGCGTGAAATCGAGCGGGCCGCGCGCGTCGGAAACCGGCGCCGCGGCCTTCACCGCGCCACGCTTTCGTGGCAGATCCTCGGCCCGAGCGTGTGTGACGACGGAGCGGCGATGTTCGAGCCCACCCCCCTGCCCGGCCTCGTGGTCCACCGGCCGGTGCGCCACGGCGACGCGCGCGGCTTCTTCTGCGAGGTGTGGAACCGCGCCGTCTTCGCCGAGGCCGGCCACCACCACGACTGGGTGCAGGACAACCACTCCCGCTCGGCCGAGCCGGGCACGCTGCGGGGCCTGCACTACCAGGCGCCGCCGATGGCGCAGGCCAAGCTCGTGCGCTGCATCGCCGGGCGGATCTGGGACGTGGCGGTCGATGTCCGCCCGGGCTCCGCGACCTATGGCCGGCATTTCGGGATCGAGCTCGGCCCCGGAGATCCGGCCGCGCTCCTCGTGCCGCGGGGCTTCCTCCACGGCTTCCTGACACTCGAGCCCGACACCGAGGTGCTCTACAAGGTCGACGCGCCCTACAGCCGCGCGCATGACGGCGCGGTGGCCTGGGACGACCCCGACCTCGCGATCGCCTGGCCGCTCGACGCCGCGCCGGTGCTCTCCGAGAAGGACCGCGCCGCGCCGCGGCTCGCCGACTGGCCGAACCCCTTCGGAGAACGCCCGTGACGATCCTCGTGACCGGCGGCGCGGGCTTCATCGGCTCGGCCGTGATCCGCCACCTGATCCGCCGCACCGAGCACAGGGTGGTGAACCTCGACAAGCTGACCTATGCGGCCACCCCAGAGGCGCTCGAGGACGCGCCCGCGAGCCCGCGCTACCGCTTCGTGGAGGGCGACATCTGCGACCGCGCGCTGGTCGACCGGCTGATCGAGGAGCACGCGCCGGACGCCATCATGCACCTCGCCGCCGAGAGCCATGTCGACCGCTCGATCGACGGGCCGGCGCAGTTCCTCGCGACCAACGTGACCGGCACCTTCACCCTCCTCGAGGCGGTGCGCGGCTCGGGCCGCCCCATCCGCTTCCACCACGTCTCGACCGACGAGGTCTTCGGCTCGCTCGGCCCGGCCGATCCCGCCTTCTGCGAGACCACGCCCTACGCGCCCAACTCGCCCTATTCGGCGTCGAAGGCCGCCTCCGACCACCTCGTGCGCGCCTGGGGCGAGACCTACGGGATCGAGACCGTCACCTCCAACTGCTCGAACAACTACGGGCCGTGGCAGTTCCCGGAGAAGCTGATCCCGGTGATGCTGATCGCGGGCGTGGAGGGGCGGGCGATGCCGGTCTACGGCACCGGCGAGAACCGGCGCGACTGGCTCTTCGTCGAGGACCACGCCGCCGCTCTCGTTGCCGTGCTCGAGCGGGGGCGACCCGGACGGACCTATTGCGTGGGCGGCGATGCCGAGCGCACCAACATCGAGGTCGTCCGCGCGATCGCGGCCCATCTCGACCGGCGCCGGCCCGAGGGCGCGCCGCACGAGCGGCTGATCCGCTTCGTCACCGACCGCCCCGGCCACGACGCGCGCTATGCGATCGACGCCTCGCGGGTCCGCGCCGAGCTCGACTGGGCGCCCTCGGTCGGGTTCGAGGACGGTCTGGCGGCGACGCTCGACTGGTATCTCGCCCATGAGCCCTGGTGGCGCGGCATCCGCGAGCGGCGCTACGGCGGCGAGCGGCTCGGCCTCGCGCGGACGCCGGGCGCCTGATGCGTCTGCTCGTCATCGGACGGACGGGACAGGTCGCGCGCGCGCTCGCCGGGGCGGCGCCCGACGCCGCGTTCCTCGGCCGCGAGACGGTCGATCTGGAGCGGCCGGACACGATTGCGCCGGCTGTCCGGGCCGCGGCGCCCGAGGTGGTGATCAACGCCGCCGCCTACACCGCCGTCGACCGGGCCGAGGAGGAGCGCGACCGCGCCCATGCGGTCAACGCGACCGCGGTTGGCGCGATCGCCACGGCCTGCGCCGGGGTCGGCGCCGCCCTGATGCACCTCTCGACCGACTACGTGTTTCCCGGAAGGGGTACGGCCCCCCACCGGCCGGACGATCCGACCGGGCCGGTCAACGCCTATGGCGCGAGCAAGCTGGCGGGCGAGGTCGCCGCGCTCGCCGCCAACCCCCGCACCGCGATCTTCCGCACCTCCTGGGTCTACGCGCCCTGGGGGAAGAACTTCGTGCTGACCATGCTGCGGCTGGCCGACCGCGAGCGGCTCACGATCGTCGACGACCAGATCGGCCAGCCGACCTCGGCGCTCGACATCGCCGGGGCGAGCCTCGCCATCGCCGCGCGCCTTGCCCCGGCCCCCGCCGGCGCGCCGGTCTTCGGGCGCTTCCATCTCGCCGCCGCCGGGGAGACGAGCTGGGCCGGCTTCGCCCGCGCGATCTTCGACGGCGCGCGCGCCCGTGGCCTGATCCCGGCCGCGCCCGAGGTGGTGCCGATCCCGACCGCGGAGTATCCGACGCCCGCCGCGCGGCCGCTCAACTCGCGGCTCGACGGATCGGCGACCGAGGCGGTCTTCGGCGTGGCGATGCGCCCCTGGCCCGAGGCGCTGGCGGCCGTGCTCGACCGGATCGCCGCGGACCGCGCCGATCCGGCCTGATCGCGCCGCCTCAGATCTTCGGCAGCATCCGCGCGAAGGGCCGGTCGCCGAGCGCGGTGCCCCGCCAGACATTGAAGATCACGTGGCCGAAGGCGAGCGCGAAGAGCGCGGCGTAGAGCCGGCTGTGCCAGGCCTGCATCGCGGGCGAGTTCTGCCCGAGGCTCTCGGCGATCGCGGGCCCGGCCATGCCGGTCGCGAGCCCGGTCAGGATCACCGCCACCACCACCGCGAGCAGCCCGCGATGGAGCGCGAGATGCATCCACTTCGCCGAGCCCTCGAGCCTCGGCCCGACGCGGGTCATCGGCCCCGCGATTGCCGCGCGCGCCGCGAAGGCGAGCCCCGCGACCGCGAAGACCCCGCCCACCACGCGTTGCGCGGCCGGGTCGCTCGCCACCGCCGTCGCCACCGCGAAGAGCGCGGTCGCCCAGTGCAGCGCCACGCCGAGCCGCGGGTTCCGGAGCGCGGCGAGCACGCTCAGAAGGCGTCCTTGCGCCGGCGGATCTCGGCGAAGACCGCCGCGTCCTCCGCGCCGTCGAGCCCCACCGCGGCCTTCACGCCGGGCTCGCGCGCGCGGAGGAACGGGTTGGTCGCCAGCTCCTCGGCGAGGGTCGCCGGCACGATCGGCCGGCCCGCCGCGTCGGCCTCCTCGATCCGCGCGATGCGGTCGATCAGCGCGCCGTTGTCCGGCTCGATCGAGCGCGCGAACCGCCCGTTGGCCTGGCCGTAGTTGTGGCCCGAATAGATCCGCGTCTCGGGCGGCAGCTCCATCAGCTTCGCGAGGCTGTCCCACATCATCGCGTGGGTGCCCTCGAAGACCCGCCCGCAGCCGAGCGCCATCAGGCTGTCGGCGGTGAAGGCCGCGGGTGCGTCGCCGGTGTCCTCGACCACGAAGGCGATGTGCCCGATCGTGTGCCCCGACACGTCGACCACGCGCGCCTCGGTCTCGCCGAGGCGGAAGCGATCGCCCTCCGAGACCGCCATGTCGAGCGGCGGCAGGCGCTGGGCGTCCTTGCCATGGCCCACCACCTTGGCGTGGTAGCGCCCCGCGAGCACCGGCGCGGCGTCGGTGTGGTCGCCGTGGTGATGCGTCACCCAGATCTGGTCGAGCCCCCAGCCGCGGGCCTCGAGCGCGGCGCGGATCGGCGCCTCCTCGGGCGCGTCCACCAGCGCGACCTGCCCGCTGCCGGCGTCACGCAGCAGATAGGCGTAGTTGTCCGACCGGCAGGGCACCGTCACGACCTCGAGACCCATCGCGCACTCCCTTGATCATGGCTCAACCGCGTGCGACCGTCGCGCAAACGCGGGAGAGACGCAATGCATCTCGA
>CAZWDE010000155.1:0-7606 GCA_964632555.1 uncultured Limibaculum sp. | reverse complement strand
GACATCATCGCGATCTCGGCGGAGGGCGGGTTCTGGCTGGTGTGGAACTGGCGGATCGACCGCTTCCTCAAGCTGATCGACTGATGCGGGCGCCGCGGCACCGGACGGCGCGCGCGCCGGGGCGGGCCGGGGGCCGCGGATCGGAGGCCGGCGCGTGAGCGGCCCGCGCCACCGCCCGGCCGGGCTCGCCCGGCTCGCCGAGCGCCTCGGCCACCGCTTCGCCCGGATCGACCTTCTCGACGAGGCGCTGACCCATGCCTCGGCGGCCGGCGTGGCCTGGCCCGACAACCAGCGTCTCGAATTCCTCGGCGACCGGGTGCTCGGCCTGCTCGTCGCCGAGGCGCTGATGCAGGCGCATCCCGAGGAGGCCGAGGGCGGCCTCGCGCCGCGCTACAACGCCCTCGTGCGCCGCGAGACGCTGGCCGAGATCGCGACCGAGACCGGCCTCGGCGAGCAACTGCGGCTCGGGCGCTCGGAGGCGACCTCGGGCGGGCGGCGCAAGGCGGCGATCCTCGCCGACGCGATGGAGGCCGCGATCGCCGCGGTCTATCTCGACGGCGGGCTCGAGGCGGCGCGCGGCGTGGTGGCGCGCCACTGGGCGCCGCGCATCGCCGCGCAGGAGGCCGCGCCGATGGACGCCAAGACACGGCTGCAGGAATGGGCGCAGGCGCGCGGCCTCGCCCCGCCGGACTATCGCCTGCTCGACCGGCGCGGACCGGACCACGCGCCGCGCTTCACCGTCGAGGCGGCGCTCGCATCCGGGGCGCGCGCGGAGGGAAGCGCGGCCTCCAAGAAGCAGGCCGAGCAGGCGGCGGCGGCGGCGCTCCTCGCCGCGATCGGCGCCGGCGAGGCGGCCGAATGAGCGGCGGTGCGGGCGCCGAGGCGCGCCGCTGCGGCTTCGTCGCGCTGATCGGCGAGCCGAACGCCGGCAAGTCGAGCCTGCTCAACCGCCTGGTCGGCGCCAAGGTCTCGATCGTAACGCACAAGGTGCAGACGACGCGGGGACGCATCCGCGGCGTCGCGCTGGTCGGGCCGGCGCAGATCGTCTTCGTCGACACGCCGGGCCTCTTCCGCCCGCGCCGGCGGCTCGACCGCGCGATGGTGGCCGCCGCCTGGGCGGGCGCGGGCGACGCCGACGCGGTGGTGCTGCTGGTCGAGGCGCATCGGGGCCTCACCGAGGGCGTCGGCGAGATCCTCGGCCGGCTCGCCGAGCTGCCGGCGGGCCGCCCCGTCGCGCTCGCCGTCAACAAGATCGACCGGGTGCGGCGCGACCGGCTGCTGCCGCTCTGCGCCGAGCTCAACGCCGCGCATCCCTTCGACGCGACCTTCCTGATCTCGGCGCTGACCGGGGACGGCTGCGACGATCTCGCGGCCTGGCTCGCCGGGCGCATGCCCGAGGGGCCGTGGCACTACCCCGAGGACCAGGTGGCCGACCTGCCGCTCCGGGTGCTCGCCGCCGAGATCACCCGCGAGAAGCTGATGCTCAGGCTGCACGAGGAGCTGCCCTACCAGCTGACGGTCGAGACCGAGAGCTGGACCGAGCGGGCCGACGGCACGGCGCGCATCGACCAGGTGGTCTATGTCGCGCGCGAGGGGCACAAGGGGATCGCGCTCGGCGCCGGGGGCCAGACGATCAAGGCGATCGGGCAGGAGGCGCGGGCCGAGATCGCCGAGGCGGTGGGCCGGACCGTGCACCTCTTCATCCAGGTCAAGGTGCGGCCGGGCTGGCTCGAGGAGCCCGCGCGCTACCGCGAGATGGGGCTCGACTTCTCGGATGGCTGAGCGGCCGGCATGGTCCAGCCGCGCCGGGGCCGGCGCGTGATCCGGCTGGCCAGCCATGTCTGGGTCTCGGCCTATCTCGCTCGGCTCGGCGCCGAGGGCATCCCCGCGCATCTTGTGCGCCGCGGCGACCCGACGGCGGGCGCGATCGCGGTCAAGCTCGCCTTTCTCGACGGCAGCGCCACCCTCTTTACGCGTTATTCGGGATCGGACGGCCAGTCTCACTGGGCCGTGCAGATCGCGCGCGGGCCCGAGGCGGAGATCGATGCCGCGATCCTGCGCGAGCGGCGGCGCGATCCCGATCTCTGGGTGATCGAGGTCGAGGACCGTCGCGGGCGTCATCGGCTCGACGCCCTCGGCGACACGGCGGAGGGGGCGACCCCACGGGAATGACGGCAAGCGACGGCGGGAACCGGCGATGGACTGGCGGGACGAGGGGCTGCTGCTGAGCGTGAAGCGCCACGGCGAGACGGGCGCGGTGATCGAGGCGCTGACCGCCGCGCACGGGCGCCATGCGGGGCTGGTGATGGGCGGGGGCGGGGTCAAGCTCTCGGCGGTGCTGCAGCCGGGCGCGACGCTCCAGCTCGACTGGCGCGCCCGGCTCGACGACCATCTCGGCGTCTACCGCGTGGAGCCGCTCCGCTCCCGGGCGGCGCCGATCATGGCCGATCGCGGGCGGCTCGCCGGGCTCAACGCGATGGCCGCGATGCTCCTCACTCTGGTGGCCGAGCGCGAGCCCGACGCCACGCTCTACGCCAACACGACCGTGCTGGCCGACGCGCTGGCGGGCGAGGACCCGCGCTGGCCGGCCACCTATGCGCGGTGGGAGCTCGCGCTCCTCGCCTCCCTCGGCTTCGGGCTCGACCTGACGCGCTGCGCCGCCACCGGGCTGCGCTCGGATCTCGGCTTCGTCTCGCCGCGCACCGGCCGGGCGGTGTCGCGCACGGCGGGCTCGGCCTGGGCCGACAAGCTGCTGCCGCTGCCCGCCTTCCTGATCGGGCGCGGGCCGATCACCATGGGCGCGGTGCGCGAGGCGCTGCGGCTGACCGGGTACTTCTTCGAGACCTGGCTCCTGCCCGCCTTCGCGCAGGAGGCCCTGCCGGCCGCGCGCGGGCGGCTTCTCGAGGTGTTCGACCGGATGGAGCTGCCGCCCGAGGAGCCGGAGCCCGAGCCGCGCGACGACGAGGCCGATTACCTCGCCGCCATGGGCGAGACCCGGGTGATCCTGATCCCGGGCGGCTGAGCCCCGGCGCTGGCGCGCCGCCCGGCGATCGGCTAGGCGGGGTCCGGGCGCCGCGCGCGCCCCGGAGACACCACCGGAGCGCCGATGACCGCCCTCGCCCCAGCGCCGATGCTCGCCCGCCTCCGGCAGCGGCTGGCGCGCGGTCTCGTCTGGCGGCTGGTCGCCGACAGCGCGTGGCAGCACCGCCGCGCCTATGCCGCGGCCTTCGCGCTGATGGCGGTGGTGGCCCTGATGGGCGGCGCCATCGCGCTGACGGTCGAGCGGGTGACCGACGAGGTGTTCTTCGGGCGCAACGCCGAGGCGCTGCCGCTCGTCGCGGGCTGGGTGGCGGCGATCTTCGTGCTGCGCGGCGCGGCGATGTACGGCCAGTCGGTGATCCTCGGGCGGATCGGCAACCGCATCGTCGCGCGGCTGCAGGCGCGGGCCTACGCCCATGTGCTCGACGAGGGGCTGGCGCTCGACGGCGCGGAGGGCTCGGGCGAGCTCGCCACCCGGATCACCCACAACGCGGCCGCCGCGCGCGCCGCGCTCCAGCTCCTCGCCACCCGGCTGGGGGTCGATCTGCTCTCCGTGCTCGTGCTCCTCGGCGTGATGCTGTGGCAGGACTGGCGGCTCACCCTCGTCGCGCTCGTCGGCCTGCCGGCGATCCTCGGCGGCGTCTCGGCGCTGGTCTCGCGCGTGCGCCGGATCGCCCGGCGCGAGGTGACGCTCTACGCCCGGATCATCGCGGCGATGAACGAAACGGCCGCCGGCGCCCGCATCGTCGCGGCCTTCGGGCTCGAGGAGCGGATGCGCGCGCGCATGGGCGCGGCGATCGAGGGCGTGCGCGAGGAGGCGGACCGGATCGCCGTGCTGCAGGGTCTCGTCAACCCGCTGATGGAGACGACCGCCGGCCTCGCCGCGGCCGGCGTGATCCTCTATGGCGGCTGGCGCGTGGTGCACGAGGGCATGGAGGTGGGCGTCTTCTTCTCCTTCCTGACCGCGCTGATGATGGCCGGCGACCCGGCGCGCCGGCTCGCGCAGCTCCACGTGGCGCTCCGCCAGCATCTCGCGGGGGTCGGGTTCCTCTACGCGCTGCTCGACCGGCGGGGGAGCGTGCGCGACGCGCCCGGCGCGCGCGAGCTTCGCGTGGACCGCGGCGAGATCCGCTTCGAGGACGTCTCGTTCCGCTATCCGGGCGCGGAGCGCGACGCGCTCCACCGCCTCTCCGTCGCCGCCGCGCCCGGGCGGGTGACCGCGCTCGTCGGGCCCTCGGGCGGGGGCAAGTCGACCGTGCTCGGCCTCGTCGAGCGGTTCCACGACCCGCGCGAGGGGCGCATCCTGATCGACGGCCAGGACATCCGCGCGGTCCGCCGCGCCTCGCTGCGCCGCCAGATCGCGCTGGTGACGCAGGACACCTTCCTCTTCGACGCGAGCGCGGCCGAGAACATCGGGATGGGGCGGCCGGGCGCCACGCGCGCCGAGATCGAGGCGGCCGCCCGGGCCGCGCACGCCCACGGCTTCGTCGAGGCGCTCGAGCGCGGCTACGACACGCCGCTCGGCGAGGGCGGGGCGCGGCTCTCGGGCGGGCAGCGCGCGCGCCTCGCCATCGCGCGGGCGATCCTGCGCGACGCGCCGATCCTCCTGCTCGACGAGGCGACCGCGAGCCTCGACGCCGAGACCGAGGCCGAGGTGCAGGCCGCGCTCGACCGGCTGACCGAGGGGCGCACCGTGCTCGTGATCGCGCACCGTCTTGCGACCGTGCGCCGCGCGCATCAGATCCTCGTCATCGACCGCGGGGGTGTCGCGGAGACCGGCACCCACGATACACTCCTGCGACAGGGCGGGCTCTATGCCCGCCTCGCCGCGCTCCAGTTCGAGACCGCCGGCGCCATGTCCGCCGCGCCCGCCACGGGAGACCGAGGATGACCGAGACCGCCACCGCCGCCACGGCCCCCGACGCCGCGAGCAAGCCGCCGCTCGCGCTCCACCTCGCCGATCCGCGCGGCTTCTGCGCCGGGGTCGTCCGCGCGATCGAGATCGTCGAGCTCGCGCTCGAGCGGTGGGGGGCGCCGGTCTATGTGCGTCACGAGATCGTGCACAACCGCCACGTGGTCGAGGAGCTGCGCGCCAAGGGCGCGGTCTTCGTCGAGGAGCTCGACGAGTGCCCGGACGACCGGCCGGTGATCTTCTCGGCCCACGGCGTGCCCAAGGCGGTGCCGGCCGAGGCCGAGCGCCGGCAGATGCTCTATGTCGACGCGACCTGCCCGCTCGTCTCGAAGGTCCACATCGAGGCCGAGCGCCACGCCGCACGCGGCCGCCAGATCGTGATGATCGGCCATGCCGGCCATCCGGAGACGGTCGGCACCATGGGCCAGCTGCCCGAGGGCGACGTGATCCTCGTCGAGACCGTCGAGGACGTCGCGCATCTCGCGCCGCGCGACCCCGAGACCCTCGCCTACATCACGCAGACGACCCTCTCGGTCGACGACACCGCGGAGATCGTCCGCGCGCTCGAGGCGCGGTTCCCGGCGATCATCGGGCCGACCAAGGAGGACATCTGCTACGCCACCACCAACCGGCAGGAGGCCGTGAAGGCGATGGCGCCCAAGATCGAGGCGCTGCTCGTCGTCGGCGCGCCCAACTCGTCGAACTCGCGCCGTCTCGTCGAGGTGGGCGCGGCGGCCGGCTGCCCCTACGCGATGCTGGTGCAGAACGCGGGCGAGATCGACTGGCGCGCGCTCGAGGGCGTGCGCTCGGTCGGCCTCACCGCCGGCGCCAGCGCGCCCGAGGTGCTGGTGCAGGGCGTGATCGCCGCCTTCCGCGAGCGCTATGCGGTGACGATCGAGCGCGTGGTCGCGGCCGAGGAGAACGTCTCCTTCAAGGTGCCGCGGGTGCTGCGCGAGCCCGCCTGACGGCGCCGCGGGAGGGACGCGTGGACCCGCGGACGATCGCGTTCTACGACACCGAGCCCGGGCGCTACGCCGAGATGGTGGCGCGCGAGCTCACCGCGCCGCCGCCCGAGCTCGCCCGCTTCGCCGCGGCGCTGCCGGCGGGCGGGCGCGTGCTCGATCTCGGCTGCGGCCCCGGTTGGGCCGCGGCGTGGCTCGCCGCGCGGGGCTTCGCGGTCGACGCCACCGACGCCTCGGCCGGCATGGCCGCCGAGGGGCGGCGCCGCCACGGCGTGGAGATCCGGGTGGAGCCCTTCGAGGCGCTCGCGGCCGACGGGCTCTACGACGGCGTCTGGTGCGCCTTCGCCCTGCTCCACGAGACGCGCGACGCCCTGCCCGGCCACCTCGCCCGCATCGCCCGCGCGCTGAAGCCCGGCGGCATCCTCTATCTCGGCATGAAGGAGGGCGCGGGCGAGGCGCGCGACGCGCTCGGCCGGCGCTATGTCTACGTCGCCGCGCCGGAGCTCGAGGCGATGCTCGCCGGGGCCGGCCTTGTCGGGGTGTCGATCGGGCGGGACCGGGTGAGGGGCTGCGCGGGCGTGGTCGAGCCGGTGCTCCACGCGGTCGCGCGCCGGCCGGTCGGGGCGGGCCGGGCCGCCGGCGGGTCCGGCGCGCCATGACCTTCCGCGAGTCGCTCGAGAGCGTGTTCGCCAAGGCCTTCGTCTTTTCCGGACGCGCCTCGCGCCCCGAATTCTGGTGGTTCGCGCTGTTCTGGGCGCTCACCTACGCCACGATCGCGCTCGTCGGCGCGCTCAGCCTGCCCGAGTGGCTCGCGCGCGCGCTGCAGCTGACCTTCCTCTTCGTGACCGCGCCGCCGCTGATCGCCGTCAGCTTCCGCCGCCTGCAGGACACCGGCCGCACCGGCTGGCTCTCGCAGGCCTGGGTGTTCGGCGCGGTGGTCGAGAGCGGGGGCGCCCTGGCGGCGTGGGACGAGGCCGTGTTCACCGGCCGGGCGGCGCAGATCGGGATCCTCCTCGTGCTGCTCGCGTGGTATGCGAGCCGCGGCACGCGCGGGCCCAACGCCTACGGGCCGCCGGCGCTCGGCGGCGCGGCGTGACGCGCCTCTTCGCCTACACCGACGGCGCCTGCTCGGGAAACCCCGGGCCGGGCGGCTGGGGCGTGGTGCTCGAGGCGGTGCGCGACGGCGCGCTCGTCAAGCGCCGCGAGCTCTCCGGCGCGGCCGCCGACACCACCAACAACCGGATGGAGCTGACCGCCGCGATCGCCGCGCTCGAGGCGCTCGAGCGGCCCTCGGCGATCACCGTGGCGACCGACAGCGCCTATCTGCGGGACGGGATCACGAAGTGGATCCACGGCTGGAAGACCAATGGCTGGAGGACCGCGGGGAAGGCCCCGGTGAAGAACGCCGATCTGTGGCGCCGGCTCGACGCGGCGCAGGCGCGCCACGACGTGCGCTGGGAATGGATCAAGGGCCATGCCGGGCATCCGCAGAACGAGCGCGCCGATGCGCTCGCCCGCGCCGAGATCCGCGCGCTGCGCGATTCGGCCGCCGGCGGCGAGGCGCCGGCCGGGGGCTAGCCGCGGCGGCTCTCCGAGACATCAGGCGGCGAGCGGGGGCCGCCCCCCGCGCCTCGCGCCGCCGCGCCCGGATCGGTCGGTGGGCCGGCCGCCCTGCCGCGCTCCCGCGGGTCAC
>CAZWDE010000154.1:0-7615 GCA_964632555.1 uncultured Limibaculum sp. | reverse complement strand
CACCATGAGACTTCTGCTCGGCATCCTCTGCATCGGAGCGGCGACCGCGCTCTTGATCGTGACCGGCCGGCCGACCGCCGGCGCCCAGACCTTCGAGACCTCCGCCGGCCCGGTGCGCGTCGAGCGCGTGGCGGGGCCCTTCGTCCGGCCATGGGCGGTCGCCTTCCTGCCGGGCGAGCGTTTCCTCGTCACCGAGAAGCGCGGCCGGCTCTGGCATGTCGAGCGCGGCGCCGAGGCGACGTCCGTCGCGGGCCTCCCGCCGATCGACGACACCGGGCAGGGCGGCCTGCTCGACGTCGTCGCGGCGCGCGACTTCGAGCGGACCCGCGAGATCTTCCTCAGCTACGTCGCGCCCGAGCCGGGCGGCGCGACGCGCACGACCCTCGCGGTCGCGCGCCTCGCGCCCGACGCCGCCCGGCTCGACGAGGTCCGCGTGATCTGGGAGCAGGACCCCGCGATCGACTCGACCCGCCATTTCGGATCGCGCATCGTCGAGCGCCCCGACGGCACGCTCTTCGTCACGATCGGCGACCGCGCCAACCGCCCGCTCGCGCAGGACCGCGACAAGTCGATCGGCAAGGTCCTCCGCGTGGCGCGCGACGGCTCGATCCCGGCGGACAATCCCTTCGTCGACGAGCCGGGCACCAAGCCGGCGATCTGGTCGCTCGGCCACCGCAACCCGCAGGGCGCGGCGCTCGACGCCGAGGGCCGGCTCTGGACCGCCGAGCACGGCGCGCGCGGCGGCGACGAGGTGAACATCCCCGAGGCCGGCAAGAACTACGGCTGGCCGCTGATCTCCTACGGCACGCATTACTCGGGCGCGTCGTTCCCCGGCACCCGGGCGCCGGGCCTCGAGCAGCCGGTGCACTACTGGGATCCCTCGATCGCGCCCTCGGGACTGGCGATCTATTCCGGGCGGCTCTGGCCGCAATGGGAGGGCGATCTCTTCGTCGGCGCGCTGAAGGACCGGCTGATCTCGCGGCTCGACCGGGAGGGCACGCGCATCGCGGGCGAGGAGCGGCTCTTCGCCGACGTCTTCGGCCGCGTGCGCGACGTGCGCGAGGGGCCGGACGGCGCGCTGTGGTTCCTCACCGACGAGACCGACGGCGCGCTCTACCGCGTCAGCCCGGCCGAGTAGGGGCCTTGGCGGTCGGGGCCGGGGCGGCTAGGGTCGCGGACATGCAGAGGCCCCGCTTCACGCCCCTCGTCGAGGGGCTGCCCCCGACCGTGCCCTTCGTCGGGCCCGACACGCTGGAGCGCGCGCGCGGCGCGCGGTTCGACGCCCGTCTGGGCGCCAACGAGAGCGGCTTCGGGCCGTCGCCCGCCGCGGTCGCCGCGATGACCGAGGCGGCGGCGCGCGCCTGGCGCTACGGCGACGCGGAGTGCCACGAGCTGCGCCACGCCATCGCCGAGCGCGAGCGCATCCCGCCCGAGAGCGTCGTGATCGGCGAGGGGATCGACGGCCTGCTCGGCCTCACGGTGCGCCTCTTCGTGAGCCCCGGCGACGCGGTGGTCACCTCGGCCGGGGCCTACCCGACCTTCACCTACCACGTGGCGGGCTTCGGCGGGCGGCTGGTCCGCGTGCCCTATCTCGCCGATCACGAGGATCCGGACGCGCTGGTCACGGCGGCGCGCGAGCACGGCGCGCGTCTCGTCTACCTCTCCAACCCCGACAACCCGATGGGCAGCCACCACACCGCCGAGGTCGTGCGCGCGCTCGTCGAGCGGCTGCCGGCGGAGTGCGTGCTCTGCCTCGACGAGGCCTATGTCGAGTTCGCGCCCGACGGAACGGCGCCCGGCTGGGACGTGACCGAGCCGCGCGTGGTGCGCTTTCGCACCTTCTCGAAGGCGCACGGGCTCGCGGGGCTGCGCGTCGGCTATCTCGTGGCGCACCCGGAGGTGGCCGCCGGCTTTCACCGCATCCGCAACCATTTCGGCGTCGGGCCGCTCGCGCAGGCGGCCGCGCTCGCCTCGCTGCGCGACCGGGCGCATCTCGATCATGTCCGCGGCGCCGTCGCCGTCGCGCGCGGGCGGCTGCGGCAGATCGCGACCGAGAACGGTCTCGCCGCGCTGCCCTCGGCGACGAATTTCGTGGCGATCGACTGCGGGCGCGACGGCGCCTTCGCCCGGGCGGTGCTCGACGGGCTGCTGGCGCGCGGGATCTTCGTGCGGATGCCGGGCGTCGCGCCGCTCGACCGCTGCATCCGCGTGAGCTGCGGCCCCGAGCGCGAGCTGGCCGCCTTCGCCGCCGCCCTGCCCGCCGCGCTCGCCGACGCGGCGACGGGCGCCCGCGTCGCCGCCCGGTGAGGCCCGTTCGATGGCGCACCCCCTCTCGGGCGCCGATCTCGGCACGCTCGCCCGGGTCTTCGCGGCGGGCGGGCGGCCCGACCGCTGGGCCGCGGCGGCCGGCATCTGGGCCTCGGCGCTCGCCCGCGCGCCGATCTCGGCGCTCGAATTGCTGGCGCTGCGGGGCCGGCTGCCCTCGATCGCCGAGATGGAGCCGCCGGTCTTCATCCTCGGGCACTGGCGCTCGGGCACCACGCATCTGACCAACCTGATGGTGCATGGCGGCTTCGGCTTCGTGCCGCCGATCGCCACCGGCCTGCCCTGGGACATCTTCGGGATCGCCCGCGCGCTCCGGCCCTTCCTCGAGCGCCAGCTGCCCGAGACGCGGTACATCGACAACATCCCCGTCACGCCCGAGAGCCCGCAGGAGGACGAGATCGCGGTCGCCAACATGTCGCCGCTCTCGTTCTACCACGGCATCTATTTCCCCGCGGCGTTCGACCGGCTGGTGGATCGCGGGCTGTTCTTCGAGGGCTGCGGCCCGGCCGAGATCGCCGCCTGGGAGGCGCGGTTCACCTATCTCCTGAGGAAGCTCTCCAAGGACCAGGGCCGGCGGCTGCTGATCAAGAACCCGGTCTACACCGGGCGCCCGGCCCGCCTCGCGCGGCTCTTCCCCGGCGCGAAGTTCGTCCACATCCACCGCAATCCGTTCGACGTCTTCCTCTCGATGCGGAACTTCTACGACAAGCTGATCGCCGAGTTCGCGCTGCAGGACCGCCCGGCGGACCTCGACATCGACGCGACGATCCTGCGGGTCTATGCCCGCATGATGACGGCCTTCGACCGCGAGACCGCGGGCTGGGGCGCGCCCGGCTTCATTGAAATCGCCTATGACGACCTCGACCGGGCGCCGATGGAGACGCTCGGGCGGATCTACGAGACGCTCGGTCTCGCGGGCTTCGCCGAGGCCGAGCCGCGCTTCCGCGCCTATCTCGCCAGCGTCGCGCGCTACGAGAAGAACGCCTTCCGCGGCGACCGCGCGGCGGTCGAGAAGGTGCGGGCCGTCTGCGGCCCGTGGATCGAGCGCTGGGGCTACGCGGTGCCGGAGCCGGCGGCGCCGTGAGGTGGGCGGCGCGCATCCTCGGGGGGCTCGTCGGCCTGTCGGTCCTCCTCGCCCTGGCCGCGGCCGTCTGGTGGGCCTGGCCGCGGAGCGCGCTCGCCGCGCGCTTCGGCCCCGAGGACTGCCGCCGCCTCGCGATCGAGGACGCCGGCACCGGCCGGCCCGTGGCGGGTGTCGAGGACATCGCGCGCTATGGCGACGCGCTTTTCCTCTCGGCCGAGGACCGTCTCGCCGCCGAACGGCTCGCGGCCGCCGGCGAGGCGGTGCCCGAGGGCGCGATCTATCGCCTGCCGCTCGCGCGGCTCGCCGAGCCCGGGCCGATCCGGCTCGCCAGCGAGGCCGAGGGCTTCTCCGGGCGCCTGCACCCGCACGGCATCGACGCCCGGCTCGCCAAGCTCGTCGCGGTCAACCGCCGCTGGGGGCCGGACGGCGCCGAGGGCACGGAGATCCGCGTCTACGCGATCCGGGCCGACCGGCTCGAGGCGCTGCGGCGGCTGCCCAATCCCGGCCTCTGCGCGGCCAACGATCTCGTCCTCGACGGGCTCGAGGTGCATCTCACGCTCGACCGGGCGGGCTGCCCGGGGATCGCGATCGGCGAGATGCTGCCCGGCCGCGCCGAGGGGCGGGTCGCGCGGATGGGCGTGTCGGACGACGCGAGCGCCCGGCTCCGCGCCCTCGCCGGGGGGCTCGCCTTCCCGAACGGGATCGTCTCGGTCTCGCGCGGCGGCGAGACGCTCGTCGCCGTCGGCGAGACGCGCCGGGCGCGCCTGCGGCTGCTGGCGCTCGGCCCCGGCGAGGCGACCGAGCCGCGCGGCGAGATCGCGCTGCCGGGCGGGCCGGACAACCTGACCCTCGCGCCCGAGGGGATCGTCGCGGCGCTGCATCCGAGCCTCGTCCGCCTCGCGGGCTACCGCCGCGGGCTGACCGGATCGGCGCCGTCGCGGATCGCGCTCGTCGACCCCGAGGGCGGCGGCGTGGAGATCCTCTACGACGATCCGGACGGCCGGCTGCTCTCGGGCGCGACGGTGGGCGTGCTGGCCGGGGGGCGGCTCGTCGCGGGCTCGGTGCGCGACGCGGGGCTCCTCGTCTGCGGGCCGCCCGCGTGAGGGTGCTGGTCACCGGCGCGGCGGGGTTTCTCGGGCGCCATCTGGTGGAGCGGCTCGCGGCGCGCGGCGACCGCGTGGTGGCGGTCGATCTCGCGGCCGATCCTCCGGTCGCGGGCGCGGCCGAGACGCACCGCGCCTCGGTCGCCGACCGGGCGGCCATGGCCCGCGCGGCGGACGGGGCGGAGGCCGTGATCCACGCCGCCGCCGTCACCGGGCTCTGGGCCCGCGATCCCTCGCTGTTCGAGGCGGTGAATGTCGGCGGCACGCGGACCGTGCTCGAGGCGGCCGCCGCGGCCGGCGCGGGCCGCGCGGTGCATGTCTCGAGCTACGTGACCGTGATCTCGGGCCGGCGGAGCGACCCCGAGCGCACCGTCGACGAGACCGGGGCGCCGCCCGAGGAGGCGATGCTCGGGCCCTATCCGCGCTCGAAATGGCGGGCCGAGCGGGTCGCCGCCCAAGGGCCGCTGCCGGCCGCGATCGTGCTGCCCTCGGCGCCGATCGGGCCGGGCGACCGCGCGCCGACGCCGCCCGGCCGGATGCTGCGCGACATGGCCGGGGGCCGGCTGCCGGCGCTGATCGACTGCCTCTGGGCGCTCGTCGACATCCGCGCGCTCGCGGCGGGCGTGATCGCGGCGCTCGACCGGGGCCGGCCGGGCCGGCGCTACCTGATGACGGGCGAGACGCTGACGACGGACGAACTCGTCGCCGTCTTCGAGCGCGTCGGCGGGGTGCGCGGCCCGCGTGCGCGGGTGCCCTACGCGGTGGCGCTCGCCGCCGCGCATGTGGAGGCGCAAATCTCCCGCCTGACCGGGCGGCCGCCCGCGGCCCCGCTCACGGGCGTCCGCCTCGCCGGGCCGCGGCTCCGCTTCGACTGCCGGCGCGCGCGCGAGGAGCTCGGCTTCGACCCGCCGCCGATCGAGGGCGCCATGCGCGACGCGCTGCTGTGGCTGCGGGCGGAGGGCGGGCTCGCGCGCGCGCTCCCGGGGCTCGATCAGCCGGCGGGGTAGGTGCGCCCCTTCCACGCCCCGCCGCGGCCCGTCCAGTGCCGGCGCGCGCTGTCGAGCGTCATCGCGGTGTAGAGGAGCGCGGCGAGCGGCAGGGCGAGGGCCTGCCACCACGGCCGCCCGTAGAGCCGGAGCGTCGGGCGGTAGGCAAGCGCCGAAAGCCCCCACGCCGCCGCGCCGAGCAGGGCGGCGGCAAGATTGCCGTGGAGCGGCAGCGCGAGGAGCGCCGCCGGCCCCGCGAGATAGATCAGCGCCATCCCGGCCACGGTGCCGGCGAGCAGGAGCGGCGAGTGGCGGAGCTGCGCGAAGGCGGTGCGCGCCACCATCCGCCAGATCGTGCCGAGCCGGCGGTTGTCGCGCAGGCTCTCGACCGTGTTGCGCGAGAGGCCGAGCCAGATCGCCCGGCGCGGCGGCCCGCGCTTGATCCGCGCGGCCAGCGTGCAGTCGTCGATCAGCGCGCCGCGGATCGAGGCGATCCCGCCGATCCCGGCGAGCGCGTCGCGCCGCAGGAGGACGCAGCCGCCGGCCGCCCCCGCCGTGTCGTGCGCCGGATCGGCCACCCAGCGGGGCGGGTAGAGCTTCTGGAAGAAGAACACGAAGGCCGGGATCAGCAGCCCGCCCCAGACCCCGCGGTCGTCGAGGCGCGCCATCAGCGAGGCCATGGCGAGCTGGCGGTCGGTCGCGTGGGTGACGAGCCGGCCGAGCGCCTCGGGCTGGTGGAGGATGTCGGCGTCGGTGAGCAGGAGCCACTCGGCCTCGGGCTCGAGACGGTCGGCCGCCGCGATGCCGGTCGCGAGCGCCCAGAGCTTGCCGGTCCAGCCGGCCGGCAGCGGCGGCGCGGCGATCACGTGCATCGCGCGCGGCGATCGGGCCGCCACCGCGCGCGCGATCTCCGCCGTGCCGTCGGTCGAGCCGTCGTCGACGAGGATCACCGCGAGCCGCCCGCGATAGTCGCTCGCGGCATGGCCGGCCAGCACGGCCCGGATCGTCTCGGCCTCGTTCCGCGCGGGGATCACGGCGACGACGCCGGGCGGCGGCTCCGGCAGCTGCACCCGCCCCGGCAGGCCGCGATCGGCGCGCCAGAACCGGCCCCGGAACAGGAGGAGCGCGATCCAGGCGAGGCAGGCGGCGGCGGCGGCGATGAGGGCGATCATGCGGCGGGCGTCCCGGAAAATCGGCGGTCGCGCCGCCCGCGCGTCCGCTAGCACGCCCCGACCGAGCGATAAATCCCGCGGCAATTGTGTTCCGCGACGCGACACAGTAGGGTGCCGCAAAACGGACAGAGGGACATGGGCGAGCAGGCAGGGATCGCGGCCGAGGGCGCCGAGGCGCTGACCGAGCCGTCCGGCAAGGGCGCGGGCGGGGAGAACTTTCCCGTCGGATCGCGGCTCATCGCCCCGCATCTGCGCCCCCACGTGATGCGCTATTACGCCTTCGCACGCGCGACCGACGACATCGCCGACGCGCGCCATCTGTCCGGGCCCGAGAAGATCCGGCGCCTCGATCTCTTCGAGGCGGGGCTGGCGCCGGGGGCGGCCGGGCCCGAGATCGCCGTGCGCCTCGGGGCCTCGCTGCGCGAGACCGGGGTGCCGCTGCGGCGCGCCTCGGATCTGCTGATCGCCTTCCGGCAGGACGCGCTGCGCTCGCGCTACGCCGACTGGGACGCGCTGATGGGCTACTGCGCCAACTCGGCCCATCCGGTCGGGCGCTACCTCCTCGATCTCCACGGCGAGGATCCCGCGACCGGCCCCGCGGGCGACGCGCTCTGCGCCGCGCTCCAGGTGATCAACCACCTGCAGGACCTCGGCGAGGACCGGCGCGCGCTCGACCGGGTCTACCTGCCGCAGGACTGGATGCGCGAGGCGGGCATCGACGAGACCGCGCTCGACGCGCCCGCGACCTCGCCGGGGCTGCGCCGGGTGATCGACCGGTGCCTCGACGGCGTGGACCGCCTGCTCGACACGGCCGAGCCGCTCGCGGGCCGGGTGCGCTCGCGCCGCCTCGGCGCCGAGATCGCGGTGATCCAGAGCCTCGCGCGCCGGCTCGCCCGGCGGCTGCGGCGGGAGGACCCGCTCGCGGCCCGCGTCCGGCTCGGCCGG
>CAZWDE010000153.1:0-7689 GCA_964632555.1 uncultured Limibaculum sp. | reverse complement strand
GTATCAGGGTGTAGCGCTGGTACACTTTGCCGACCTGTGCGCGCACCTAGTCGATGTTTTTGAGGTGGTTGTTGAGCTTGATCTCGTCGACGACGATCTGGCCCTTCTGGTGCTCCTCGAGGTGGTTGATGCAGCGGATCAGGGTCGACTTGCCCGAGCCCGAGGGCCCGCAGATCACGATGCGCTCGCCCTTGTAGACCGTCAGGTTGATGTCGCGCAGCACGTGGAACTCGCCGAACCACTTGTTCATCTCGGAGATCTGGATGACGACCTTGTCCGAGACCTGCATCTTGCTGCGGTCGGTGCGGGCCTCGGCGGTGGCGGCGTCGGTCATGGCGGTCTCCGGATGTCAGCTGCGGTCGGTCTTGAGGCGCCGCTCGAGATACATCGAGTAGCGCGACATGCCGAAGCAGCAGAGGAAGAAGAAGAGGGCGACGAAGAGCAGCGGCTCGGCGTAGATGCCCTTCCAGGCCGGGTCCTCGGTGATCGGGCGGATGATGCCGAGCGGGTCGAGAAGCCCGATGATCGAGACGAGCGTGGTGTCCTTGAACAGGCCGATGAAGATGTTGACGATCGACGGGATCGCGATCTTCAGCGCCTGCGGCAGGATGACGAGCCGCATCGACTGCCAGTAGGTGAGGCCGAGACTGTCGCCCGCCTCGTATTGCCCGCGGGGCAGCGCGGCGAGGCCGCCGCGGACGGCCTCGGCCACATAGGCCGCCGAGAACAGCGTGCCGACGATGATCACGCGCAGCACGATGTCGATGAACGTGTTGGGCGGGAAGAAGTAGTTGAGCACCGTCGAGGCGATGAACAGCAGCGTGATCAGCGGCACGCCGCGGACCGTCTCGATCACGGTGATCGAGACGAGGCGGAAAAAGACGAGGCCCGACTGGCGGCCGAGCGCCAGCGCGATGCCGATCGGCAGCGAGACCGAGATCGCCGTGACGCCGATGATCAGCGTCAGCAGGAAGCCGCCGAGATCGCCGCTCTCGACCACGCGCGGCCCGAGCGGGCCGGCGAGGCCCTCGAGGGTCGCCGCCACCGGGCCCTGCGCCACGTTCATGTAAAGGGCGAAGACCGCCACGGCGGCGAGGACGGCGACGCCGGGCGTGCCGATCACCGGGTGGTCGACGCGCAGCACCGCGACGAGCACGGCGACCGCGAACGCGCCGCCGACGACCAGGGCGGCGAAGGGCCAGACCGACCCGCCCCAGATCAGGTAATAGGCCACGGCCGGATAGGCGAGCGTGAAGACGAAGAGCGGCCGCCGGCCCGGAAACCGCGCGAACAGCACCGGCGCGAGCGCGACGAAGAGCAGGCCGAAGGCGAGCGTCGGGCGCCAGTAGAGATCGTCCGGGTAGAAGCCGTACATGAACTGGTGGAACCGCTCGGCGATCATCGCCCAGCAGGCGCCGCGCACGCCCTCGCCGAAGCTCTCGTCCATGATGTCGCGGCACTCGTTCAGCGTGGAGGCCGAGACCACCGCCTTGAAGACCGCCCAGTCGAGGAAGCTCGGGATCAGCCAGACGAGCGCCAGCACGGAGAGGACGGTGAGCGTGGTGTTGATCCAGTCGGAGAACAGGTTCTCGCGGATCCAGTGCCGCAGCCCCACCTCGCCCGGCGGCGGCGGCGCCGGCGGGATCTGCCCCTCGGCGACATAGGCGACGGGCGTCGCGGTCGGCGCGCTGGTGGTCAGGATCGCCTCGCCCTCGGGGCGCGCGCCGGTGGTGTCGGCCATCTCAGCGCTCCTTCAGCTGGACGCTGGCGTTGAACCAGTTGATCACGCCCGAGATCGTCAGCGAGATCGCGAGGTAGAACGCCATCAGCAGCAGGATGCACTCCATTTCCCGCCCGGTCTGGTTGAGCGTGATCCCGCCGAGCGTGCCGGTCACGTCCATGTAGCCGACGGCGATGGCGAGCGAGCTGTTCTTGGTGAGGTTCAGATACTGCGAGATCTGGGGCGGGATGATGATCCGGAGCGCCTGCGGCAGGACGACGAGGCTCATGATCCGGTTGGGGCGCAGGCCGAGCGCCTCGGCGGCCTCGGTCTGCCCCTTCGACACCGCGAGGATCCCGCCGCGCACGATCTCCGCCACGAAGGCGCCGGTGTAGATCGACAGCGCGAGCCAGAGCGCGACCAGCGAGTTGCGCGCGTGGATCGCGCCGTCCTCGCCGCTCGAAAAGTTGAAGCCCTGGAGCTCGGGCATGATCCAGGCCACCGGCTGGCCGAGCGCGTAGTAGCCGACGACGGTCGGCAGCACCAGGATGGCCACCTTCACCGACAGGGTCGTCAGCTTGTAGAGCGCGAAGGCGACCGCCGCCGCGCACAGGAGCCCGAGGCCGAGCTTGATCGCGAGGGCGCCGATGCCCTGGTCGAGAGCCGGGAACAGGAGCCAGGCGAGGCCGAGGCCGAAGGCGATCGCGAAGACCTGCCCGACGAGATGGAGCGGCGTCGGCATCTCGAGCCCGCTCGTGGCCTGATAGCGCCGGCGCGCGGCGTTGAAGACGAGGAGCGCCATCACGGAGAGCAGGAACACGATCCCGAGCGTGCCCGCCCCGGTCTCGAAGACCGGCCGCGGCACGTAGAACCCGCGGTTGGTCGCGGCGATCATGTCGAACCAGAGCGTCGCGTCGGCGGTTCCGTCGGGCGCGACGCGGTAGGCGCGCGGCGTCGGCAGCGTCTCGATCAGGATCGCGTAGACGAGCAGGATCTGCAGCAGCACCGGCACGTTGCGGACGAACTCGACGTACCAGAGCATCAGGTTGGAGACGATCCAGTTCTTCGAGAGCCGGAGCACGCCCGCGATCACGCCGATCACGGTGCAGGTGACGCAGCCCATCGCCGCGACGAGCAGCGTGTTGAGCATGCCGACCAGCGCGGCGCGCGCGTGGGTGTCGGTGCTCTCGTAGGGGATCAGCTGCTGGTTGATGTCGTAGGACGCGGTGGTCCAGAGGAACGAAAAGTCGAAATCCTTGCCGAGCGCCTCCATGTTCTCGATCGTGTTGCTGACCAGCCAGCCCACGAACAGCATCAGCAGGACGAAGGCGACGATCTGCAGGAAGGCCGAGCGGTAGCGCGCGTCGGTCCACAGCATGTCGAGACGGAAGGACGGCTGCGGCTGTTCCGTGACGACGGTCATGGGCGGGCCTCCTGCTGGCCGGCGGGAGCGCCGGAACGACAGAGGGGTGGGGCGCGGCCGGCATGGCCGCGCCCGGGGATCAGGCGGAGATCAGCGGAACGGCGGCGCGTACTGCAGGCCGCCCTCGGTGTAGAGCGCGTTGAGACCGCGGCCGACGCCGAGCGGCGTGAGGTAGGTCTCGAAGATCTCGCCGTAGTTGCCGTTGGCCTTGATCGCGTGCACCGCCCAGTCGGCCGGCAGGCCCAGCATCTCGCCCATGTTGCCCTCGGCGCCCAGCATGCGCGCGACGTCGGGGTTGGGCGGCTCGGAGGCCATCTGGTCGACATTGGCCTGCGTCACGCCGTACTCCTCGGCGGCGACGAGGGCGTTGAAGGTCCAGCGGACCACGTCGCCCCAGACCTCGTCGCCCTCGCGCACGAGCGGCCCGAGCGGCTCCTTGGAGATGATCTCGGGCAGGATCACGTGCTCGTCGGGGCTGTCGAAGGACGCGCGGGTTGCCGCGAGGCCCGAAGCGTCGGTGGTGTAGACGTCGCAGGCGCCGGCCAGATAGTTCTGCTGCGCCTCGGCGTTGGTCTCGACCGGCAGCGGCTCGTAGCTCATGTCGTTGACGCGGAAGAAGTCCGCGAGGTTGAGCTCGGTGGTGGTGCCGGTCTGGATGCAGACGGTGGCGCCGTCGAGCTCGGAGGCCGAGCTGACGCCGAGCGCCTTCGGCACCATGAAGCCCTGGCCGTCGTAGTAGTTCACGCCGAGGAAGGTGAAGCCGAGGTCGACGTCACGCGACAGCGTCCACGTGGTGTTGCGCGAGAGCAGGTCGATCTCGCCCGAGGCGAGCGCGGTGAAGCGGGTCTTGCCGGTGAGCGAGGTGTACTTGACCGCCGAGGGGTCGCCGAAGATCGCGGCGGCCACGGCCTGGCAGATGGCGATGTCGAAGCCCTCCCAGTTGCCGTTCTCGTCGGTGGTGGCGAAGCCGGTCAGGCCGGTGTTGGTCCCGCACTGCAGGAAGCCCTTCGCCTTCACGTCGTCGAGCGTGTCGGCCGAGGCCGCGCCCGCGATGAGCGCGGCGGCAGCGGCGCCGATATACGTCGGAGTTTTCATGTCAGACCTCTTCCCTGTGGAGCGCCGGCACGTGACGCGACGAGGCGCCCGGATTTTGATTTCCTCTGGGGATGCGCCCCATCACGGACGTTGAACAATTGGCCGGAGGCGCGTCAAGGCGCAGGCCCGTGAAACTGGGGAATTTCTGGGCGGAAGCGGGCCTTGACGGCGGCAGGATCGGCGCTAGCGTGGCCGCGGCCGCACAAAGCGAGGACGACTGCCCATGAAAGATGCAACGCGCGCCGCCCATGCCGGCCGCCGCCCGGGGCCGGATCCCCGCTTCGTCAACCCGCCCGTCTACCACGCCTCGACGATCCTCTTCGACAGCATGGCCGATCTCAAGGCCACGGGGCGGATCCGGTCGGGCGACGGGGTGACCTACGCGGTGCACGGCACGCCCGGCACCTTCGCGCTGGAGCAGGCGATCGCCGAGATCGAGGGCGGCCACCGCACGCGGCTCTGCTCGGCGGGCGCGCAGGCGCTCTCGGGGCCCTTGCTCGCCTTCCTCTCGGCGGGCGACCACCTGCTGATGACCGACAGCTGCTATGGCAACACCCGCGATCTCTGCCGCGGCATGCTCGCGCGGATGGGTGTCGAGACCACCTTCTACGATCCGCTGATCGGGGCGGGGATCGGCGAGCTGATCCGGCCCGAGACCCGGGTGGTCTACACCGAGAGCCCCGGCAGCCAGACCTTCGAGGTGCAGGACATCCCCGCGATCGCCGAGGCGGCGCACGCCGCCGGCGCGGTGGTGATGATGGACAACACCTGGGCCTCGCCGCTCTATTTCGACGCCATCGGCCACGGGGTCGACGTCTCGATCCAGGCGGTGACGAAATACGTCGCCGGCCACGGCGATCTCGTGATGGGCGCGGTCACCACCACCGAGGCGGCCTACGACACGCTGCAGCGGGGCTGGTACGAGCTCGGCCTCTCGGCGAGCCCCGACGACGCCTATCTCGCGCTTCGCGGGCTGCGCACGATGCCGCTCCGCCTCGCGCGGCACTGGGAGACCGGCGTGCGGCTGGCCGAGTGGCTCGCGGGCCGGCCGGAGATCGCCGAGGTGATCCATCCCGCGCTCGAGGGCGATCCGGGCCACGCGCTCTGGCGGCGCGACTTCAGGGGCGCGGGCGGGCTCTTCGCCGTGGTGCTCGACGCGGGGCTCTCGGATCCCGAGCGGGTGGCCGCCTTCGTCGACCACCTCGCGCTCTTCGGGCTCGGCTTCTCCTGGGGCAGCTACCAGAGCATGATCCTGCCGGCGCGGCCGCGGCGCACCGCCACGGCGTGGCCGCGGCCCGGCCGGCCGACGGGGCAGCTCGTCCGGATCTATGCGGGCCTCGAGGACGCCGAGGACCTGATCGAGGACCTCGCCGCCGGCCTCGACCGCCTGCGCGGCGATGCATGACGCAACCGACGCCGGGCGCGGCGGTTTTGACGACTGGACAGGCGCGCGACCCCGGCCCTAGGCTGACCGCGCAACAGGGAGGGCCGACCGATGCAGATGTCGGGAGAGCGCGTGATCGCGGCGCCGCGGGCGGATGTCTGGGCGGCGCTGAACGACCCGGAGGTGCTGAAGGCCTGCATCCCCGGCTGCCAGAGCATGGACAAGACCTCCGACACCACCTTCGAGGCGACGGTGAAGCAGAAGGTCGGCCCCGTGAACGCCACCTTCAAGGGCGCGGTCGAGCTCACCGACGTGGTGGAGGGCGAGAGCTACCGGATCTCGGGCGAGGGCAAGGGCGGCGCCGCCGGCTTCGCCAAGGGCTCGGCCGCCGTGCGTCTCGACGAGGCCGATGAGGGCACGAGGCTCGCCTACGACGTCGAGGCCAAGGTGGGCGGCAAGATCGCCCAGCTCGGCGCGCGGCTGATCGACGGCTTCGCCAAGCGGATGGCCGACCAATTCTTCGACCGCTTCAAGGCCCGCGTCGAGGGGCCGGGCGAGGCAGCGGCGGAGGCGGAGAGCGCGGCGGACGGCGGGGCCGACGCCGACCCTCAGCCCGGCGCGGCCGAGGCGGCGGCGAGCGACGGGGCGGAGGACGGCGCGCCCAAGAAATCCTGGTTCAACCGGCTGATCGGCAGCTGAGCGCCGACCGGCCCGGGACGACGGCACCGCCGGACCTCCGCGCCACCCGGAGGCCGGCCTTTCCCAGAGGAGGGAACGGATGGCGACGGTATCGATGACCGTGAACGGCGAGGACGTCTCGGGCGAGGTCGAGGGGCGCACGCTGCTCGTCGACTTCCTGCGCCAGACCCTCGGCCTGACCGGCACCCATGTGGGCTGCGACACCTCGCAGTGCGGCGCCTGCGTGGTGATGGTCGACAACGAGAGCGTCAAGGCGTGCTCGATCTTCGCGCTGGCCTGCGAGGGCGCGGACGTGCTGACGATCGAGGGCATGGCGGCGGAGGACGGCACGCTCTCGCCGATCCAGCAGGCGTTCCGGGACCATCACGGGCTGCAATGCGGCTTCTGCACGCCGGGCATGGTGATGTCGGCGGCCGATCTTTTGCAGAAGGTGCCGAACCCGACCGAGCACGAGATCCGCGAGTGGCTCGAGGGCAATATCTGCCGCTGCACGGGCTATCACAACATCGTCAAGGCGATCCAGGCCGCCGCCGCCCAGCAGTCGGGCGCCGCGCAGGCCGCCGAATAAAAAGCACAAAGGGAGGAGACCATGCCGAAGGATCACGGGATCGGCGCGCCGTCGAAGCGGCGCGAGGACATGCGCTTCCTGACGGGCAAGGGCCAGTACACCGACGACATCAACCGCCCGGGCCAGCTCTACTGCCACTTCCTGCGCTCGGAGGTGGCGCATGGCCGGATCGCGAAGCTCGACACCAAGACCGCGCGCTACATGGACGGGGTGCGCGGGGTCTTCACAGCGGCCGATCTCGCCGCCATCGGCGGGCTGCCCTGCGGCTGGCAGATCACCTCGCGCGACGGCCAGCCGATGAAGGAGCCGAAGCACCCGGTGCTCGCCGAGGGCAAGGTGCGCCATGTCGGCGACCCGATCGCGGCGGTGGTCGCGGACAGCGCGGAGATCGCGCGCGACGCGGCCGAGGCGATCGATCTGGAGATCGAGACGCTGCCGGCCGTCGTCGACATGGCCGAGGCGCTCGCGGGCGACACGCTCCTCTACGACGACGTTCCGGGCAATCTCTGCTTCGACTGGGGCTTCGTCGAGGAGAACCGCGAGGCGGTGGACCGGGCGATCGCCGAGGCCGCCCACGTCACCCGGCTCGAGCTCGTCAACAACCGCTGCGTCGCCAACGCGATGGAGCCGCGCTGCGCCATCGGCGAGTACGACGCGGGCCGCGACGAGCACACGCTCTACACGACGAGCCAGAACCCGCACCTCATCCGGCTGCTGATGGGCGCCTTCGTGCTGCAGATCCCCGAGCACAAGCTGCGGGTGGTGGCGCCCGACGTCGGCGGCGGCTTCGGCTCGAAGAT
>CAZWDE010000152.1:0-7720 GCA_964632555.1 uncultured Limibaculum sp. | reverse complement strand
TCGCCGATCTCGCGCGGGCCCGGGGTGAGCCGCGAGCGGACCGACTGCCAGATCTGGCGCGCCCGGCTCTTCGGCATGTCCCAGTACTCGGCCTGCTCGGGCACGACCTTGATCAGCACGAGCTGGTCGTCCTCCGCGCCGCCCGGGAACCACGGCTTCAGCCGCGGGTCCCAGAGCTCGCGGATCAGCGCCGGGTCGCTCACCATGCGCGCCGCGCCCGACACCGAGACGTAGATCTGCTCGCGCGGGTCGGCATAGGCGAGGTTCACCTGCTCCTCGGCCGCGATCTCCTCGGTCTTGTGCGAGTCCTTCCGGCTGAAGAACCAGAGCGTGCCCTCGAAGGTGTCCTGCGATGTGTGCATCGGGCGCGAGCGCAGCACCTCGCCGTCGAGGCTCGTCATCATCGCGATGCCGATGTCCTTGATCAGCGACCAGAGCTTGGCCCGGGCCTCGGCGTCCTCGGACCCGCCGAGCCCCGTCGCGCTCGCGGTGCCGGCCGGGGTCTCGCGCGCCGTCTCGGCGCCGTCATCGGCGGTCTGGGCGTCGGGGCGGCCGTCATCGGCCGCCTGCGCGCCGGTCTGCGGGTCGGAGGGGGTGTCGTTCGTCTGGGTCATGGGATCGCTCCATCGCCGCTCGGTTGGCGTCTGGTCAGCAACGCGCCGGCGGCGCGGCGCGTTCCGAGCGGCCGCGGCGGCGACCGTCCCTGCGACGACATGATCGATGTGAATGCGACACGCTGTCGACCCTGCGAGAGTCCGACCAATCCCAGACGCATCCGGAAAGGAGAGCCCATGGCTTTCGACGTCATCGCCGACGCGCTCGAGGACGAGCTCCCGCACCTTCGACGTTTCGCCCGCTCCCTCACCCGCGATCCCGACTGGGCGGAGGACCTCGTGGGCGAATGCCTGCTCAAGGCGCTCGAGCGGAACGACCGCTTCGAGCCCGGCACCCACCTCCGCCGGTGGCTGTTCACGATCATGCGCAACCTGGCGATCGACGCGCACCGCAAGGGCCAGCGTCGCGGCGTTCACCTGTCGGTCGACGACATGCAGGACAGCCTCTCCCGCCCCCCCTCGCAGGAGGACCACATGCGGCTGCGCGAGGTCGAGGTCATGATCGGCGATCTCGAGGTCAACCAGCGCGAGGTGCTGGCGCTCAGCGTCGTCTCCTCGCTCGATCACGCCGGCATCGCGGACCGTCTCGGCGTCGCCGTCGGGACCGTCAAGAGCCGGCTCTCGCGGGCGCGGGCGCGGCTCGCGGAATGAGCCGGGCGCCGCGCCGCGCCGTCGCACCCGCGGGCCGGGAACGCGGCCGGGCGATCGGGCGTTCAGAGGGTGATGTCGACGGATCCGAGCACCGCTGCCGCCCTGGCGATCTGCGAGTCCCTCTGCCTGACGCTCCGCGAGAAGGGGCTGTTGACGCGCAAGGACGTGTCCGATCTGCTCACCGACGCGGCCGAGGCCTTCCGGGCGCTCGCGCGCGAGTCTCCCGAGGCCGAGGCGCGCGAGCAGTACGGCGAGGCGGCCGACATGGTGGAGCGGATGCGCGACGGCGGCTATGCCCGCGATCTCGCCGCGCCACCCAGCCGTGCCTCGCGCAACTGAGGTGACGCGCGCGTCCATCGGAGTGGATCGTCCGGGACGAAGTTGCTAGATGGCTCGCGACGCGGCTTCGCGGAGGGCTCAGGTGAAGGCGAATCAGCCGGTTCTGCTCGATGCGCTCAGCGATTACGCCGCGCTTGGCGACCGCGAGCGCGCCGATCTCGTGGCGTTCCTCGGCAAGGCCTCCCGCCACGAGGCGCGCGCCGACCTGCTGATCGAGGGCGAGGAGGGCCTCCACGCCTATGCGATCGAGAGCGGCTGGGCCTATTCCTACAAGGACATGGAGGACGGGCGGCGCCAGATCGTCAACTTCCACATCCCCGGCAACACCATCGGGCTCCGCACGCTGGTGCTGCGCACCTCCGACTTCTCCTTCGGCACGGTCACCGACTGCACGCTCTACGCGATGCGCCAGCCCGACCTCCAGCGGCTCTTCGACGAGCATCCGCGGATCGCCACCGCCTTCATGTGGCTGCTCGCGCGCGACGAGGCGATGGTGGTGGAGCATCTGGTCAGCCTCGGCCGGCGCTCGGCCGACGAGCGGCTGGCCCATCTGTTGTGCGAGATCGGCTGCCGGGTGGTGAACCGCGGGCTGGGCGAGGGCGGCGGCTTCAGCTGCCCGCTGCCCCAGACCATGATCGCGGACGCGCTGGGGCTCAGCGTGGTGCATCTCAACCGCACCCTGCGCAAGCTGAAGGAGCAGGGCCTCGTGACGGTGCAGCCCGGGATGCTCGAGGTGCCCGACCTCCGGCGGCTGCTCGCCGTGAGCGATTTCGAGGCCGACTATCTGGAGCTCGGCGACGGACGCGACGTGCCGGCCTAGCGCCGGGCCCCGGCGCGTCAGAGAAGCCAGCGGACCGCGTAGACCAGCGCGCCGATGGTGGCCAGCGTGAAGAGATAGCCGAGCGCGGCGAAGAGCCCGTCCTCGCCCATCAGCGCGAGCCCGAGCAGCACGAGCCCGAGCCCCGGCACGATGGCGAGGCCGGGCAGCAGCGACAGCACCAGCAGCGCGAGCGCGAGGCCGAGCGCGGTGGCCGAGATCGCGAGGCGCGCCGGCGGCGTCTCGACGAGAAACGCGAGCCGGTGGTTGATGATCAGCCCGTCGACCCAGGCGCCGGCCGGGCGCACCCGTTCGAGCGCGCGGTCGACCCGCTCGGCCGAGACACGGCGTTCGCGGACCGCCCGCGGCGCCCAGAAATGCGTCCGCCCGCCGATCCACGAGTGCACCACGGCGAGGATGATCGCGACGGCCGCGATGTCGGGCAGGCCCGGGATCGCGCCGATGATCGGCAGCGAGACGAGCAGGCCGAAGGCCGCGAGGATGAAGCCGAGCGAGCGGTCCTCGAGCGCGTCGAGCAGACGGCCGACCGAGACGGTGCCGTTGCCGGTCGTGTTCTCGATGTCGTTGATCGCGGTCTCGAGCGGGGTCGCGCGGCCACGGTTCATGGCGGTCCTCTCCGTCGGATGGCGGGCGGCTCGGCCGGTCGGCGGCCGGCGCCGCCGGGGGTGGGGGCGCCCGCGGCGGGGCGGGCGCGGCCCCGTCGGATCACTGCGCGCCCGGGAGGACGGCGTAGACGCCCATCACGATGGTGTCGTCGGGGCGCAGCTCGAGAAGGTGCTCGCCCACCGCGACCCAGCGCGTGCCGTCCTCGGTGTGCGGAAGACGGTCCGCGAGGGCGGCCGGCACCGGTTCGGCCTCGACCGAGCCCGGCAGGGTGCGCCCGGCGACGAGGCTCTGCTCGACGCCCTCGGGGATCTGCTGGCCGGAATCGAACACCGAGGTCGGCCCGTAGGTGTCCTTGGCGATCTCGACGATCTCGCGCTTGGTCTCGAAGCGCTCGCCGAGCCCGGCGTCGTAGACGACGACGGCGTCGGCGAAGGCCGCGGCGGGCGCCAGCGCGGCGGCGGCGATGGCGGTGAGGATGGTGGTGCGCATGAGGCTCTCCTTTCCGGTTGCGTCATGCCGGGCGGGGACCGGTCGCGGCCCCCGGTCTCCGGTCACTCGTAGACTTCCTCGCCCACGTCGGTGTTCTCGAGCGGGTCGATGCGGCCGTCGTCCTCCTCGAGCTCGCTGCCGGCGACGCCGCCGGCCACGCCGCCGAGGATGGCGGCGCAGCCCGTGACGAGGCTGCTGGCGAGAAGGAGGGCGAGGGCGGAGGCGGTTGTCGTCTTCATGGACTGGGTTCCTTTCGGATGATGGAGGTGGGCCGGCCCGCCGATCAGACGCGGCGGCCCCAGAGCTCGATCTCGGCGGCGCCGCGCCCCGGCCCCGCGCTGCGGTAGTCGAACACCACGCGCTCGATCACGCGGCCCCGGGCGCCCCGGAGCTCGAGCGGCCGCGTCGCGCCCGGGCCGAGGCGCCGCCCGATCTCGACGACCTGCGTGCGCCCGTTGCCGAAGGTGACGAGCACGCGGTCGAGATCGATCGGGCGTTCGGCGATCCAGAGCCGGAGCGCCTCGAAGCGGCCGGCCCCTCCGCCGATCTCGACCACGTCGCGGTCGCCGCGCCGGCCGGCGGCGGTCTCGCCGAGCGGGGCCCAGGCCGGGCCGAAGCCGGGGCGGGGGCCGGAGCGCCCGCGCGGCACGCGCGGGGCGGGGCGCCCGAGGGCGCTGCCGCGGTCCGGGCTCTCCTCGAGAACCAGCTCGCCCAGCACCGCGCCCGCGATCCCGCCGATGATCTCGGCGGCCGCGCTCTCCTCGCCCGGGGCGCCCGGCGGCAGGCCCGGCGCCGGGCGCACGGCCTCGGGGCCGCAGTCGCGCTGCACCGCCGAGATCGCGCGGTAGGAGCCGTCGAGCGAGAAGGTATGGGGCGCCTCGCGCGGCGCCACGTCGAGGCGGAGCGTGTAGCCCTCCTTGATGCGCCGGATCACCCGGCGGAGCTCGCCCCGCGGCTCGACGCGCCAGAGGGCGCGCCCGCGCGGCGTCGTGCCGGCCCGCGCGAAGTCGGCCGGCCAGGCGGTGCCGTCGATCGCGATGCGCCCGGCGCGCCGGTCGGCCCGGCCGGGCGGCTGCCAGCCGGCGAGGCCGATCTCGGGCCGGCCGGTCCGCGGGCTGCAATAGACGGCGGCGCAGAGCCGGCGGGCATCGTCGCGCGCGCACTGGAAGGCGTAGCCGCCGCTGGCGTCCGAGCGGTGGCGCCAGCTTCCGTCGGCGGCGACGGCGCCGCTCGCGAGGCCGGCGCCGAGAACGAGCGCGGCGAGGCCCGCGGCCGCGCGCCGCGGCACCTCGGTCGGGTTGGTCATGCAGGTCTCCTGTCGGTCTGCGCGGGGTCGCGGCCGGACGGCGCCCGGCCGGCCCGCCTCAGAGCGGCGGCCGTCCCGCCACGGCGTTCGACACCAAAGCGATGACGAAGAGCACGAGAAACACGACGAACAGCACTTGTGCCACGTTCGCCGAGACCACAGCGATCCCGCCGAAGCCCAGAAGGCCCGCAATGATCGCGACGATGAGAAAGACGAGCGCCCAGCTCAGCATTCCGGCGTCCTTTCGGTTGACTGACGGCCGAGGAACGCCGGCGGTGCGGCGAAAGTTCCGGCCGGGAGTCGCGCGTCAGGCCGGCAGGGCGAGGCTGCGCCAGATCATGAAGACCCCGGCGCCCGCGAGCCCCACGAAGAAGACCCTCCGGAACCCCTCTTCCGAGATCCGGTGGCGGAGCCGGCGCCCGATCGCGAGGCCGGCCACCGTCGGCGCCACCGCGCCGGCCGAGACGAGCGCGAGCGGGCCCGAGACGAGCCCGTAGCCGCCGAGGGCCACGGCGAGCCCGGCGCTGATGGTGATGAAGGTGATCCCGAGCGCCTGCACCAGCCGGTCGCGCGCCAGCCCCAAGGCCTGCAGGTAGAGGATGCCGGGCACGATGAAGATGCCCGTCATGCCGAACATCACGCCGCCGAGGCCGCCGGCGGCCGGGCCCATCCAGCGCTCGCGCCGCCCGGGCGGGGGCAGCTGCGGCGTGGCGAGCGAGACGCCCGAATAGACCATCAGCAGAACGCCGAGAAGCGCCTCGAGCAGGGCGGTGTCGCCGCCGGCGAGCGCCCGCGCGCCGATCGCGATGCCGGCCAGCGCCGCGAGCAGGAACGGCCAGAGCCGCGCGACGAGCGGCCGGAGCGCGGGCCCCGAGAGCGCCTGCCAGAGATTGCTCGCGAGCGCCGGCGCGAGGAAGATCGCGAGCGTCGTCGGCAGGCCGAGCACGGGCGCGAGGATCGCGATCACCACCACCGGCAGGCCGAGCCCGATGGCGCCCTTGACGATCCCGCCGAACAGGAAGGTGAGCCCGACGAGCGCGAGCGTGCCGGCGCCGAGCGGGTCCGCCGCGGTCATGTCCCCGCCATCGCCCCCGGGACGCGCGCGCCGCTCAGAGCCGCTCGGCGTGCCACGCGACGTGGTCCTCCATGAAGGAGGCGACGAAGAAGTAGGAGTGGTCGTAGCCCGGCTGCAGCCGCGTCATGTGCGGCGTGCGCGTCTCGGCCAGCGCGGCCGACAGCGCCTCGGGCATCAGCTTGTCGAGGAACGGGTCCGCCGAGCCCTGGTCGACCAGCACGTCGCCCCGCCACCCGCGGGCGCGCAGCAGCAGGCAGGCGTCGTGCGCGGCCTGGGCGGTCTCGTCGGCGCCGAGATAGGCGGCGAGCTGCGTCCGGCCCCAGTCGGACCGGGTCGGATGCGCGATCGGGGCGAAGGCCGAGAGCGAGCGGTAGAGATCCGGGTGGCGCATCGCCAGGGTCAGCGCGCCGTGCCCGCCCATCGAGTGCCCGGTGACGCCCTGGCGCTCCTCGTCGACCGGGAAGGCGCCGGTCACGATCCGCTGCAGCTCGTCGGCGACGTAGCTCTCCATGCGGAAATGCGGGCTCCACGGGCTCTCGGTCGCGTCGACGTAGAAGCCCGCGCCCTGGCCGAGATCGATGGCCGCGTCGTCGGCCACGTCCGCGCCGCGCGGCGAGGTGTCGGGGAAGACGAGGGCGAGCCCCATCTCGGCCGCGTGGGCCTGCGCGCCCGCCTTCACCATCGCGTTCTCGTGCGTGCAGGTGAGCCCCGAGAGGTACCAGAGGCAGGGAACCGGCCCGTCCTCGGCCTCCGGCGGCAGGTAGACCGCGAAGGTCATGTCGCAGCCGCAGGCCGCCGAGGCGTGCCGGTAGACGCCCTGGATGCCGCCGAAGGCCCGCGCCTCGCTCACCGTTTCCATGGTCCTCTCCCCCTCGCTCTCCGCCGGCCGTCGGACCGCGCCCCGGCTCCGGAGCGCGACGGGACGCGTGGCCCTGCAGTCGGGCGCCGCGCTCGCCCGGGTGGGCGGGGCCTCAGCCGCCGAACCGCTCCCGGAGGGCCTCGAAGCCCGCCTCGTAGATCGCGGCGACCGCGTCCTCCGCGCCCGGCGCGCGCGGCGTGAAGGAGGAGGACCACGTCACCTTGGTGCCCTGCCCGGTGTCGCTCACCCCGAGCCGCGCGTGGTAGTGCGCCACGGGCAGCGGCCCGCGCAGGATCGCGTAGTCGTAGTGGTGGCGCCCCTTGTCCTCGAGATGCTCGAGGAGGCGCCCGCCGCCCACCAGCTCGAGCGCCCGGAACTCGTCGTCGCCCACATGCTCGCGCGTCGATCTGCGCACGCCGGGGTGCCACCGGTCCATCGCGTGGAAATCGCCGATCACGGCCCAGACGTCGAGCACCGGCGCGGGCAGCGTCACCGAGCGCGTGACGGCGGCGATGCGGTCCCAGTCGCCGCTCGTGTCCGCTTCCATCCCCGCCTCCGTCAGTAGACCACGACGGCGCGGATCGAGGCGCCCTCGTGCATCAGATCGAAGCCCTTGTTGATCTCCTCGAGGGCGAGCCGGTGCGTGATCATCGGGTCGATCTCGATCTTGCCCTCCATGTACCAGTCGACGATCCGCGGCACGTCGGTGCGCCCGCGCGCGCCGCCGAAGGCCGTGCCCTTCCAGACGCGCCCGGTGACGAGCTGGAAAGGCCGCGTCGAGATCTCGGCGCCCGCCGGCGCGACGCCGATGATCACGCTTTCGCCCCAGCCCTTATGGGCGCATTCGAGCGCGGCGCGCATCAGCTCGACATTGCCGACGCATTCGAAGGTGTAGTCCGCGCCGCCGCCGGTCAGATCGACGAGATAGGGCACCAGATCGCCC
>CAZWDE010000151.1:0-7747 GCA_964632555.1 uncultured Limibaculum sp. | reverse complement strand
GGTCGGCAATCGTCTGGAGCGGGTTCAGCGAGGTCTGCGGGTCCTGGAAGATCATAGCGATGCGCTTGCCGCGGATCCGCCGCATCGCCTCGGGCGGCAGCTGGTCGATGCGCGCGTCGGCGAGCCGGATCTCGCCGCCGTCGCGGCGCCCCGGCGGCTCGATCAGCCCCATGATCGCGTTGCCGATGGTGGACTTGCCCGCGCCCGACTCGCCGACGACGCCGAGGATCTCGCCGCGGGCGACCGCGAGGTCGATCCCCTTCACCGCCTCCACGTCGCCGCGGCGCGAGGCGAAGCGGACGCGCAGCCCCCGGATGTCGAGCGCCGGCGCCTCGGTCATTTGAGCTTGGGGTTGAGGGCGTCGCGCAGCCAGTCGCCCAGCAGGTTGACGGCGAGCACCAGGACGACGAGCGCGATGCCCGGAAAGATCGTGATCCACCACTCGCCGGCGAAGAGGAAATCGTTGCCGATGCGGATCAGCGTGCCGAGCGAGGGCGAGGTGGGCGGCACGCCGACGCCGAGGAAGGAGAGCGTCGCCTCGGTGATGATGGCGAGCGCGAGCTGCAGCGTCGCGATCACCAGAACCGGGCCCATCACGTTGGGCAGCACGTGGCGCCAGAGGATCAGGAGATCGGGCAGGCCGATCACCTGCGCCGCCTGGACGTATTCCTTGGCCCGCTCGACCATCACCGAGCCGCGCACCGTGCGCGCGTACTGCACCCAGAAGGAGAGGCCGATCGCCACCACCAGCACCGAGATCGCCAGCCGGTCGTGGCTCTCGTGGGGCAGGATGCCGCGCGCCACGCCGTCGATCAGGAGCGCGATCAGGATGGCGGGGAAGGAGAGCTGCACGTCGGCGATGCGCATCAGCACCGTGTCGAGCCAGCCGCCCATATAGCCGGCGATCAGCCCGACCGCGACGCCCAGAACCGCCGCCAGCAGCACCGAGAGCACGCCCACCGCGAGCGAGATCCGCGCGCCGTAGAGGATCGTCGAGAAGACGTCGCGCCCCTGGTCGTCGGTGCCGAGAAGGTAGCGCGGGTCGCCCCCCTCCTCCCAGGCGGGCGGCAGCAGGCTGTCGAGCAGGTCGACCTGCGCGAGGTCGAACGGATCGTAGGGCGCCACCCAGGGCGCGAAGACCGCCGAGCCGACCATGATCACGGTGAGGATCGCGGCGAAGATCGCCGAGGGCGAGGTCTTGAAGCTGTGCCAGAGATCGCTGTCGAGCGCGCGGGCCACCGCACCCGGCGGGCGCGTCGGCTCCGGCGCGGGCCGGGCGCGCGCGTGCTCGGGCGCGGCCATCAGTGCTGCACCCGGAGGCGCGGATCGACCACGACGTAGAGGATGTCGACGAGGAGGTTGATCACCACGAAGACGAAGGCGATCAGCATCAGATACGCCGCCATCACGGGGATATCGACCTCCATCACCGCCTGCACGAAGAGGAGCCCCATGCCGGGCCACTGGAACACGCTCTCGGTGATGATGGCGAAGGCGATGATCGAGCCGACCTGCAACCCGATGATGGTGATGACCGGCACGAGGGTGTTCTTGAGCGCGATGCGGAAGTTGACGACGCGCTGCGGCAGGCCGCGCGCGCGGGCGAAGCGGATGTAGTCGGCCCGCAGCACCTCCATCATCTCGGCCCGCACGAGGCGCACGATCAGCGTCATCTGGAAGATCGCGAGCGTGATCGCCGGCATGATGAGCGAGAGAAGGCCCGACTGCGTGAGGAGCCCCGTGGTCCACCAGCCGAGATCGACCACCTCGCCGCGCCCCGGGAAGGGCAGCCCGGTGCCGAACCACTGCTTCCACTGCACCGCGAAGAAGAGGATCAGCAGGATGCCGATCAGGAAGGTCGGCAGCGAAACCCCGAGAAGCGACAGCGTCATGAAGGCGCGCGAGAGGATCCCCCGCCGGTTGAGCGCGGTGTAGACGCCCATCGGGATGCCGACCGCGAGCGCGATCAGCGCCGAGACGAGGGAGAGCTCCATCGTGGCCGGAAAGCGCTCGGCGATCAGCTCCGAGACCGGCTGGCGGAGGCGATAGGAGATGCCGAACTCGCCCTCCACGGCGTTGCCGACGAAGCGCGCGAACTGCACGAAGAACGGGTCGTTGATCCCCAGCCGCTCCGCGAGCGCCTCGCGCTCGGCAGCCGAGGTGTCCTGCCCGACCATGTTGTTGATCGGGTCGCCCACATAGCGGAACAGCGCGAAGGCGATCAGCGCCACCGTGAGCATCACGAAGACGGACTGGGCGAGCCGGTTGAGGACGAAGAGCGCCATGTGAGCGAGAGGTCAGGGCGGGGTTGCCCCCGCCCTATCCGTTGGTCAGGGCATCACCACGTAGCGGAAGTCGAGCACGTTGTCCGGGCGCTGCTGCACCTCGACACCCGAGCGGACGCCCCACGAGAGCGGCTGCTGGTGGAGCGGGGCGTAGCCGTACTCGTCCTTCACGATCCGGAACGCCTCGTCGATCAGCGCCTGGCGCTTCGCCCGGTCGGTCTCGCTCTCGACGAGACCGGTGATCTCGGTCACCCGCTCGTTGCAGTAGTTGCCGAGGTTGAAGAGGCCGAGCGCCGAGCCCTCGGTCCGGCAGCTCAGCAGGTTGGCGAGCACGTTGTGCGCGTCGATCGAGCTCGGGGTCCAGCCGAGCAGGTAGAACGAGGTCTCATAGCCGTTCTGGCTCAGCACCTTGGCGAAGTATTTGGACTTCGGCTGCGCGTTGAGATCGACGGTCACGCCGATGCGGGCGAGGAAGCCCACCACCGCCTGGCAGATCCGCTCGTCGTTGACGTAGCGGTTGTTGGGGCAGTCCATCCCCACGGTGAAGCCGTCCGGGTACCCCGCCTCCGCGAGCAGCGCCTTCGCCCGGTCGGGGTCGTACGCGTAGGGCGTGTTGAGCTCCTCGTTGAAGCCGTTGATCTGCGGCGCCACCATCAGGCCCGTCGGCGTCGAGGCGCCGCGCATCACCTTTTCCTTGATCGCGTCGAGGCTGATGGCGTGGGCGAAGGCGGCGCGGACGCGGGCGTCCTTGAACGGGTTGGCGCCCTCGACGTCGGACTCGAGCAGCTCGTCGCGGTACTGGTCGAAGCCGAGGAAGATCGTGCGCGCCTCGGGCCCGGTCAGCGGCTCGACGCCCTCGGCCTCCTCGAGGCGGGCCCAGTCCTGCACCGGCACGGGATAGGCGAGGTCGACCTGCCCGGCGATCAGCGCGGCGACGCGCGTGGCGTCCTGGCTGATCGGGGTGAACTCGATCCGCGTCACGTTGGTCGGGAAGGCGTCGGCGCCCCAGTAGTCGGGGTTGGCCTCGAAGACCGACTTCACGTCCGGCTGGCGCTCGAGGACGCGGAACGGCCCGGTGCCGTTGGCGTTCTGCGCGGCGTAGGTCGCGGTCTCGTCCGAGCTCTCGGGGCTCGTCGCCTCGGTCGCGCCGTTGGCCTCGGCCCACTCCTTGTCCATCATGTAGAGGAACACGAGCTCGCGCGGCAGGATCGGGTTGGGCGCGGGCGTGACGATCTCGATCGTGTGGTCGTCGATCTTGTTGATCTCCTTCGCCTTAGAGGCGAAGCCCTTGACGTCCGAACCCTCGGTGAGCGCGCGCTCGAAGCTGAAGATCACGTCGTCGGCGGTGAACGGGTTGCCGTTGTGGAACGTCACGTCGCGGCGCAGGTTGAACACCCAGGTGGTGGGCGAGGTGTTCTCCCAGCTCTCGGCGAGCGCCGGCACGAGCTGCAGCTCGCTGTCATAGGCCGCGAGCGGCTCGTAGACGTTGCCGAGATAGCCGAGCGTGAAGGTCTCGTTGAGCGTGTGCGGGTCGAGCGACTGCACGTCGCCCTGGAAGGCCCACGTGAACGTCTTGGCGGTGGCGGGCGCCGCACCGAGGGCGAGGGCCGCCGCGCCGCAGAGAAGAAGCTTTTTCATGACCGATCCCTGTTGCCTCGGCGCCTCCCATCCGGGCGCCGCTGGTTGCGATCTCGACGCTAGCCCGCGCATTTCGCCATTGCAACAGCGCCCCGCGGGCGGGGCTGGCTCGGCGCGCGCGGCGGCTTAGCTCTGGCTCATGCGACCCGAGGCGCTTCTCCATCCGACCGAGGCCGGGCTCTACTGCCCCGCCGGCGGGTTCCACATCGACCCCGTGCGGCCGGTCGACCGCGCGCTCGTCACCCACGGCCATGCCGACCACGCGCGCGCCGGGCACGGCGCCGTGCTCGCCACCCGCCGCACGCTCGACATCATGGCGATCCGCTACGGCGCGGACCACGCCGGGAGCACGCAGGCCGCGGGCTGGGGCGAGGAGATCCGGATCGGCGACGCCACCGTCTCGTTCCACCCGGCGGGGCACGTGCTCGGCTCGGCGCAGATCCGCGTCGTCTCGGGCGCGCTCGCGATGGTCGTGACGGGCGACTACAAGCGCGGCGCCGATCCCGTGTCGGAACCCTGGGAGCCCGTGCCCGCCGACGTGCTGATCACCGAGGCGACCTTCGCGCTGCCGGTGTTCCGCCACCCCGACCCCGCGGGCGAGATCGCCAAGCTGCTCACCTCGCTCGCCCAGTTCCCCGAGCGCGCGCATCTCGTCGGCGTCTACGCGCTCGGCAAGGCGCAGCGGGTGATCCGGCTCTTGCGCGAGGCGGGCTACGACCGGCCGGTCTACATCCACGGCGCGCTCAAGAAGCTCTGCGACTATCACCGCGAGGAGGGGATCGATCTCGGGCCGCTCGAGAGCGCGACCGTCGAGCGCGGCAAGAAGGGGGACTTCGCCGGCGCCGTCGTCCTCGGGCCGCCCTCGGCCTTCGCAGGCTCGTGGGCGCGGCGCTTCCCCGAGCCGCTCGTCGGCTTCGCGAGCGGCTGGATGCAGGTGCGCGCGCGCGCCAAGCAGCGGGGCGTCGAGCTGCCGCTCGTGATCTCGGACCATTGCGACTGGCCCGAGCTCACCGCCACGATCGAGGAGCTGCGCCCGGCCGAGGTCTGGGTGACGCATGGCCGCGAGGAGGCGCTGGTGCGCTGGTGCGCGCTCGAGGGCATCCCCGCGCGCCCGCTCAATCTCGTGGGCTACGAGGACGAGGCCGAGGCATGAGCCCGCTCTCCGTCCGCCCCGCCGCGCCCGGTGACGTGCCGGCGCTCGCCGCGCTCCTCAACGCGATCATCCGCGCCGGCGGCACGACGGCGATGGAGACGGAGCTGACCGACGCCGCGTTCGCGGCGCACTTCCTCGGCAACCGCGGCCACCTCGCCTGCCTCGTCGCGCTCGCCCCCGACGGCGCGGCGGCCGGCTTCCAGGCCACCGAGCGCCGGCCCGATCTGCCGCCCGGCTGGGCCGACATCGCCAGCTTCGCCCGGCGCGCCGACCCGGTGCCGGGCGTCGGGCGGGCGCTCTTCGCCGCCACGCGCGCGCGGCTCGCCGCCCTCGGGATCGCCACGATCAACGCGACCATCCGGGCCGACAACGCGCCCGGCCTCGCCTATTACGACCGGATGGGCTTCGAGACCTACGCCGTGCGCCCCGCCGTGCCGCTCGCCGACGGAACCCCCGTCGACCGCATCTCCAAGCGGTTCGGGCTCTGATGCAGCGCTTCGCCGCCCTCCTCGACCGGCTGGTGCTGACGCCGCAGCGCACCGGCAAGCTGAAGCTCATCCGCGACTATCTCTCCGCGGCGCCCGATCCCGACCGCGGCTATGCCATCGCCGCGATCACGCGCGATCTCGAGGTGGCGTCCGTCAAGCCCGCGATGCTCCGCGGCCTCGTCGAGGCGCGCACCGATCCGGTCCTCTTCGCGCTCTCCTACGACTATGTGGGCGATCTCGCCGAGACGATCTCGCTCGTCTGGGGCGCGCCGCGCGCCACCGACCAGGACCTCTCGCTCGGCCGCGTCGTCGAGACGCTGCAGCGGCTCTCGCGCCATTCCGCGCCGCGCCAGGTCGAAGCCTGGCTGGACGCGCTCGAGCCATCGGCGCGTTACGCCCTCATCAAGCTCGTCACCGGCGGCCTCCGCGTCGGCGTCTCGGCCCGGCTCGCGAAGCAGGCGCTGGCGGACTGGGGCGGGGTCGACGTCACCGAGATCGAGGAGCTCTGGCACGGGATCGCGCCGCCCTACACCGAGCTCTTCGCCTGGCTCGAGGGGCGCGCGGAGAAGCCCCGCGAGGCGGCGCTCGCGCTCTTCCGGCCCGTGATGCTCGCCAATCCGGTGGAGGACGGCGATCTCGACCGGCTCGATCCGGCCGACTACCTCGCCGAGTGGAAATGGGACGGCATCCGCGTGCAGGCGACCTCGGAAGGCGGCGTCCGCCGGCTCTATTCGCGCACCGGCGACGACATCTCCGAGGCCTTCCCCGATCTCGTCGAGGCGCTGGCCTTCGAGGGCACGATCGACGGCGAGCTTCTGGTGATGCGCCCCGGGGAGGCGGACGGCACGCCCGAGCGCGTCGGCACCTTCTCCGAGCTCCAGCAGCGGCTCAACCGCAAGACGGTGTCCGCCAAGCTCCTCGTGACGCACCCGGTGTTCCTGCGCGCCTACGATCTGCTCGCGGAGGGCGGCGAGAACCTCCGGCCCCTGCCCTTCGAGGATCGCCGCGCCCGGCTCGAGCGGCTGGTGACGGGCCTCGATCCCGAGCGGGTCGACGTCTCCGGGCTCATTCCTTTCGAGACGTGGGACGAGGTGGCGCGGCTCCGCGAGAGCCCGCCGCATCCGGTGATCGAGGGGGTGATGCTCAAGCGGCGCGACGCGCCCTATGTGCCCGGCCGGCCCAAGGGGCCGTGGTTCAAGTGGAAGAAGGACCCCCACGTGATCGACGCCGTGCTGATGTACGCCCAGCGCGGCCACGGCAAGCGCAGCTCGTTCTACTCCGATTACACCTTCGGCGTCTGGGGCGCGGACGGCGATCTCGTGCCGGTCGGCAAGGCCTATTTCGGCTTCACCGACGAGGAGCTGAAGCAGCTCGACAAGTACATCCGCGACAACACGGTCGAGCGCTACGGCCCCGTCCGGGCGGTGCGCGCCGAGCCCTCCCACGGGCTCGTGATCGAGGTGGCCTTCGAGGGGCTCCAGCGGTCGACGCGCCACAAGTCGGGCGTCGCCATGCGCTTTCCCCGCGTCTCGCGGCTCCGCTGGGACAAGCCGCCGGCGGAGGCCGACCGCCTCGCCACCCTCGAGGCGATGCTCCGCTGATCGCCCCGACCGTCGCCCGTCGGAAGCCGGATCACGCCACCTGCTGGGGGCGCATGTCCTCGCGCGAGATGCCGGCCACGGCGACCGGCTTCTTCATCGCGTCGCGGCGGAAGGGCTCGCCCAGCTCCTGGTTGAGGATCGCCTCGACGAAGGTGGTGACGCCGTCCTTCTGCGCCTCGCAGGCGGTGCGGATCGCCTCGGAGAGCGCGTCCATCGTCCAGGCCTGCACGCCGCGGAAGCCGCAGGCCTCGGCCACCTTCGCATAGGAGAGGTCGCGGTCGAGCTCGGTGCCGACGAAGTTGTTGTCGAACCAGAGGATCGAGTTCCGCTTCTCCGCGCCCCACTGGTAGTTGCGGAAGATCACCATGGTGATCGCCGGCCACTCCTCGCGGCAGATCGAGCTCATCTCCGACATCGAGATGCCGAAGGCGCCGTCGCCCGCGAAGCCCACCACCGGCGTGTCCGGGCAGCCGATCTTGGCGCCGATGATGGCGGGGAAGGCGTAGCCGCAGGGGCCGAAGACCCCGGCGGCGAGATATTTCCAACCGGCCTCGAAGGTGGGGTACGCGTTGCCGATCGCGC
>CAZWDE010000150.1:0-7802 GCA_964632555.1 uncultured Limibaculum sp. | reverse complement strand
TCCACTCGGCGATCGCCTGCGTCACGAAGAGCGAGGACAGCATGTAGGAGAAGACGCCGGCCGCGCCGATGATGAAGAGGATCATCACCGACTCGCGGGTCGAGTCGCGCAGGATCCCCCAGAGCGCGCCGAGCGAGTAGAGCCGGTAGAGCAGGACGGCGAAGAGGATGCAGAGGAGCGCGCCGACCGCGGCGGTCTCCGACGGCGTGGCGATCCCGCCATAGAGCGCGTAGAGCACGCCGACGATGATCGCGAGGAAAGGCAGCACGCGCGGCAGCACCTCGAGCTTCTCGGCCCAGGAGTAGCGCACGGCGGCGAGAGCGCCGCCCGCGGTCGCCAGCCCCTGCCCGCTCCGCCAGGTGGCGTAGAGCGACCAGAGCATGAAGAGCCCGACGAGCAGGAGCCCCGGCACGACGCCCGCGAGGAAAAGCCGGCCGATCGAGGTCTCGGTGGCGATGCCGTAGACGATCATCGTCACCGAGGGCGGGATCAGGATCCCGAGCGTGCCGCCGGCCGCGATCGAGCCGGCCGCGACGCCGTCCGGATAGCCGCGGCGGCGCATCTCGGGGATGCCCATCTTGCCGATCGCCGCGCAGGTGGCCGGCGAGGAGCCCGACATCGCGGCGAAGAGCGCGCAGGCGCCGAGATTGGAGATGACGAGCCCGCCCGGCACGCGGGTGAGCCAGCGCTCGAGCGCCTCGTAGAGATCGGCGCCCGCCCGCGTCGAGGCGATCGCGGCCCCCATGATGATGAACATCGGGATCGAGAGGAGCGCGAAGTTGTTGAGCTTGCCGTAGAAGATCTCGGGCAGGAGCTCGAGCGCGCGCGCCCCGTCGAAGACGAGAAGGAACCCCGCCGAGACGATCAGCAGCCCGTTCGCCACCGGCACGCCCGAGACGAGCACGAGGACGGTGGCGAGGGCGACGAGGGCGCCGAGCGTCAGCGGGTCCATGGCGCCTCCTCGGCCGCAGCCTCGGCGGGCGGCCCGGCCCGCGCGGGGACGAGCTCGGCCGAGAGATCGGCGGCGAGCTGCAGGAGATAGAGGCCGAAGCCCACCGGCATCGCGAGATAGGGGATCCAGAGCCTGACCCCCCAGACCGTGTCGGACCGCCATCCCCGCTCGAAGGCCATCAGCCAGAGCTCGGCCGAATGCACGAGCATGAGCCCGATCACCGCCATCACCGCGAGCAGCACGGCGATCGCGAGCCCGCGGCGCGCGCCCTCGGGCAGGATCTCGGCCAGCAGGTCGACCGCCACGTGCCCGCGCAGCCGCTGGACATAGGGCAGGCCGAGAAGCGTCGCGCCGATCACGAGGTAGATCACCATCTCGGTCTGCCAGACCGTCGAGCCGTTGAGCACGAAGCGCACCCAGATCATCTGGCAGGTGATCGCCACGCCGCCGAGGATCATCAGCGCCGAGACGACGCCGGCGCCGGTCGACACGGCGCCGACGATGCGCTGCAGCCGGGTCTCCGCCCGGCCGCCCGGCGCCGCTGGCAGCCCCCCGCTCACTCGACCGAGAGGGCGAGATCGAGCAGGCGCTGCCCGTCGGGCGTGCTCTCGACGAACGCCTTGTAGGAGCTCTCCTGGGCGATCGCGCGCCACGCCTCGAAATCCTCGGGCGTCATGGTCGCGATCTCGGCGCCGGCCTCGCGGAAGATGCGCGCGGCCTCGGCGTCGCCCTTCTTGGCCTCCTCGAGATAGACCGCCTGCGCCTTCTCGGCGCCGCGCATCAGGGCCGCCTGCTGCTCCTCGGTGAGGCTCTCGAAGGTTGTCTTGTTCATCAGCATCGGCTGGTACATGAACCAGAGCGCCACGTCGCCCGCCGGCGTGAAGCAGCCGATCTGCTCGTAGAGGCGGTAGGAGACGAAGCTCTCGGACGAGGTGTTGGCGGCGTCGAGCACGCCCGTCTGCATCGCGGTGTAGATCTCGGAGGAGGCCATCGAGGCGATCGAGGCGCCGGCGGCGGCCAGCATCTGTTCGAAGGCCTTGCCGGCGGCGCGCATCTGCATGCCGGCCACGTCCTCCGGCTTGGTGATGCACCTTTCCTTGCCGCCGAAGCCGCCGGCGAGATAGCCGTGCACCAGAACCATCACGTCGTCCTCGGCCATGATTTTCTCGATCTCCTCCATGAACGCGCTCTCGTTGAGCCGCGCCGCATGGTCGTGGTTCTTCACGAGGCCGGGCATCAGGGTGAGGTTGTAGGCCGGGCGCTCGCCGCCCGCATAGGAGAGCGGCAGCACCACCATGTCGAGCTGGCCGCGGCTGAGCGGGCGATACTGCTCGCGCGCCTTGAACAGGCCCTGGCTCGGATAGATCGTGATCTCGAGCCCGACATCGGCGGTCGCGACCTCCTCGGCGACGATCTCGGCGATCTTGTGCCTCACATCGGAGGTCGACCACTGGTGGCTGAGCTTCAGCTCGGCGGCGGCCGCGGGGCCGGCGATCGCGGCGGCGAGGGCCGCGGCGAGCGCGGTGCGGTGGATGGTCATGTCGTCCTCCCCAAGGTGACGGGCGCTGTCGGCCCTTTTCGCGGCGAATCCGGGCGGGTCCGCCGAAGATCTGGATATCCCCCGCTGGCCTCGCCCGCAACGGCTGTGTATACACGGTGGCCGGCTTCGTATGCGGCGGCCCGGCGCGCTGCATCCGGCGGCGGCCGGCGGCGGGCCCTGGAAGGGTGAGCATGGAGAAACGCGCCGACGCGCTCCGCGACATCCTCGAGGAGGAGATCCTGATGGGCCTCCACCGGCCGGGCGACCGGCTCGAGGAGCCCGCGCTCGCCGAACGCTTCGGCGTCTCCCGCACGCCGATCCGCGAGGCGCTGCTGCACCTCGGCGCGGCCGGGCTGATCGAGCACCGCCCCCGCCGCGGCACCTATGTCCGCGAGATCGGCCCGCGCCGGCTCGTGGAGATGTTCGAGGTGATGGCCGCGCTCGAGGCGCTCGCCGCCGCGACCGCGGCGCGCCGGGCGAGCCGCGAGGAGATCGCCGGGATCGCCCGCCACCACCGCGACTGCGCCGCCGCCGCCGCCGAGGCCGCGCGCGACCCCTACTACTACGCCAACGAGCGGTTCCACGCCGCGATCCGCGCCGCCTCGCGCAACGGTTTCCTCATCGAGCAGGCCGATGCGCTGCAGAAGCGGCTGAAGCCCTATCGCCGCGCCCAGCTCGCCGCGCGCGACCGCATCCGCACCTCCTTCGCCGAGCACGAGGCGGTTCTGGCCGCGATCGAGGCCGGCGACGCGACGGCCGCCGGGGAGGCGATGCGCGCCCATGTGGCGGTGCAGGGCGAGCGGTTCGCCGATCTGATCGCGAGCCTCGACGCGGAGACGGACGGCTGACCGCCGATCGGCCGGATCTGCCATGCATTTCGCAAAGTTCGACCGGTTTTCCGGCACGATTTTCGCCGAGCCTCCCGCCCGTACTGCGTCGTGGCGGGGTGTGGGGTCATGCACCACTCGATCAGCTATGTCAGCCGCGCCCTCGTCCGGGCCGACAGCACGGCGATCGAGGAGATCCTCGCGGCGGGGCGTCGGCACAACCCGGCGGCCGGGATCACCGGGGCGCTCTATTACGACGGGCGGACCTTCTTCCACACGATCGAGGGGCCGGCGGCGCAGGTGCACGCGCTCTACGCCCGCATTCGCGAGGACCGGCGCCACTGCGCGGTGCGGCTCCGGCTCGCGCGCGAGGTCAGCCGCCGGGAATTCGAGGGCCACGCGATGAAGGGCGTGAACGGGCTCGCCCAGCGGCTCGACCCCGCGGCGTTCAGCTATCCGGCGCTGGTGGCCGCCGACCGGCTGACGCTGCAAATGCGGATCGCGCTCCTCGCCGCGCTCTGAGCGGCTCCCGACGCCCACGCCTTGACCGCCGGCGGCGCGTCGCCATCTCCTGACGTAGCGTCGACGGGAGCCTGCCGTGCTCGTGACCCTTGCCTATGTGAGCCGCTCGCGGATCGGGTCCGACCCCGCCGGGGTCGCCCACATCGCGCGCCGCGCCGCCCGGCGGAACGCGGCGCTCGGCCTGACCGGCGCGCTCTATTTCGACGAGCGTGTGTTCTTCCAGACGCTCGAGGGGCCGGCCGAGGGGCTCGCGGCGGTGATGGAGAGCATCGCGCGCGATCCGCGGCACACGGATCTGCGCGTGCTCGACCGGCGTGAGGTCTATTCCCGGCTGTTCGAGGGCTGGGAGATGAAGCTGGTCGACGGGGCGCGCCTCGCCGCGCCCGATCTGTTCGCCTATCCGGTGCTCGCGGGCCTCGGGGCCGATCGGCTCGCGGGCCGCGTCTACGCGCTCGCCTGCGCCTGAGGCCGCGGGATCAGGCCGCGCCGGCCAGCTCGCCCGCGAGCGCCCGGTCGATCAGCGCAACCGTCTCCTCGACCCCGTAGAGCGCGACGAAGCCGCCGAAGCGCGGGCCCTGCTCGGCCCCGAGCAGCACTTCGTAGATCGCGCGGAACCAGTCGCGCAGCGGATCGAAGCCGTGCTCGTTGCCGACCGCGAAGACGATCTGCTGCAGCGCCTCGCCCTCGCGCGGGCCGTCATAGGCGGCGAGCCGCCCGCGCAGGTCCGCGAGCGCCGCGCGCTCCTTCGCGGTCGGCGCGCGGTAGCGCTTGGCGGGCGCGACGAAGTCCTCGAAATACCGCACCGCATGGCCCGCCGCCGCGTCGAGGTCGGGATGCGTCTCGGGGCTCGCCTCGGGCGCGTATTTCCGGATGAAGCCCCACAGCATCTCCGTGTCGTGCGCCGATGCGGCCGAGGCGAGCGTCAGCAGCATCGAGTAGGGCACGGCGAGGCGGCTCTCCGGCGCGTCCTCGCCGTGGATCGCCCAGATCGGGCTTGCCAGTTTCTTCTCCAGCGGCAGCTCGGGATAGGCGCGCAGATGCTGGTGATACTCGTCCACCGTCTTCGGGATCACGTCGAAGAACAGCCGCTTCGCCGTCTTCGGCTTCTGGTACATGAAGAGCGACAGGCTCTCCGGGCTCGCATAGGTCAGCCAGTCCTCGATCGAGAGGCCGTTGCCCTTCGACTTGGAGATCTTCTCGCCGTGCTCGTCGAGGAAGAGCTCGTAGTTGAACCCCTCGGGCGCCGGCCGGCCGAGCACGCGGCAGATCTTCGAGCTGACGGTCACCGAGTCGATCAGGTCCTTGCCCGCCATCTCGTAGTCGACCCCGAGCGCGGCCCAGCGCATCGCCCAGTCGGGCTTCCACTGCATCTTGACGCGCCCGCCGGTCACCGGCGTCTCGACGCGCTCGCCGTCCGGCTCCTCGTAGACGATCGTGCCCCGCGCGACGTTCCGCTCAAGCGTCGGCACCTGCAGCACGTGGCCGGTCTTCGGGCTGATCGGCAGGAAGCAGGAATAGGTCGCGCGCCGCTCGGGCCCGAGCGTCGGCAGCATGATCGCCTGGATCTCCTCGAACCGTTCGAGCGCGGTCAGCAGCGCCGCGTCGAACCGGCCGGAGATGTAGTACTCGGTCGCGCTCGCGAACTCGTAGTCGAAGCCGAACCGGTCGAGGAACTCGCGGAGCCGCGCGTTGTTGTGCTGCGCGAAGCCCTCGTGGGTGCCGAAGGGATCGGGGACGCGCGAGAGCGGCTTGTGCAGGTGCTCGGCCAGCATCTCGCGGTTCGGCACGTTGCCCGGCACCTTGCGGAAACCGTCCATGTCGTCCGAGAAGCAGATCAGCCGCGTCGGCAGGTCCGACATCGCCTCGAAGGCGCGGCGCACCATGGTGGTGCGCGCCACCTCGCCGAAGGTGCCGATATGCGGCAGGCCGGACGGGCCATAGCCCGTCTCGAACAGCACGAAACCCTTCTCGGGCGGCGCCTTTTCGAAGCGTTTGACGAGCTTGCGCGCCTCCTCGAAGCACCAGGCCTTGCAGGCGAGCGCGGCGTCGCGAAGCTCGGTCATCGTCTCCTCCGGGATTGCCCACGCCCCTCTTGCCGGGCCCCCGCCCGAGGGTCAACCGAGGCCGGGGAACCCGGTTGCCGTGGCCGGGGCGCGTGCCTAAGCTCCCGCCGACCCACCGGACGGAGCACCCCATGCCCATCGATGCCCTGAGCCCGCAGGACGCGCTCGTCGCGACCATGATCGCCGTGTCGGCCGCCGACGAGACGATCACCGACAGCGAGATGGTCTCGATCACCGCGATCATCGACCTGCTGCCCGCCTTCAAGGGCTACGACCGCGACCGGGTGCAGCAGGTCTCGGCGATGGTGGGCGATCTCTTCGCCGAGGAGGACGGCATCGACGCGCTGGTCGGCCTCGTCGAGGCGGCGCTGCCCGACCATCTGCGCGAGACCGCCTATGCGCTCGCCTGCGACGTCGCGGCCGCCGACGGGCGGATCGCGCAGACCGAGGCGCAGCTGCTCGAGATCCTGCGCCAGGACCTCAATGTCGGCCGGCTCGCGGCGGCGGCGATCGAGCGCGGCGCCCGCGCCCGCCACCAGCCGCTCGAGCCGCGGAGCTGAGCGATGGCGCTTCGCCTGCACTGGTCGCCCGACAGCGCCAACCTGCCGGTGCGCATCGCGCTCCTGCGCCTCGGCCTGCCCTTCGAGGCGGTGCGGGTCGACCGAGCGGCCGGCGAGCACCGCTCGGAGGCCTACCGCGCGCTCAATCCGCAGGGGCTGATCCCGGTGCTCGAGGACGGCCCGCTGGTGCTGTTCGAGACGGGCGCGATCCTGCTTCACCTCGCCGACCGGGCGGGGCGCCTCGGCGCCGAGGGGCCGCCCGCCGCGGACCCGCCGTCGCGCGCGGCGTTCCTGCGCTGGCTCTTCTGGGTCTCCAACACGCTGCACGCGGATCTGCGCGTCGCCTTCTACGCCCACCGCCACATCGACGAGCCGCACGTGCCGGCGCTGCGGGCGGGCGTCGCGCGCCGCCTCGCCCAGCACCTCGCGCTCGTCGAGGGGGCGCTGCCGGCGGCGGGCGGGCTCGCGGCGGCCACGCCCACGGTGCTCGAGGACTATCTCGCGATCTGCCTCCGCTGGGCGCAGATCTATCCGCTCGCGGCGCCGGTCCTGCCCGGTCTCGGCCAGGCCGCCCTGCCCCGGCTGCGCGCGCTCCTCGCCCGGCTCGAGGCCGAGGCGGCGGTCCGCGAGGCCTGCCGCGCCGAGGGCATCGCGGGCGCGCCGCTCACCCGGCCCGAGCCGCCGGCGCTCCCGGACGCGGAGGTGACGGGCTGAGCGCCGCCCGCGGCGCCCTCAGCCGAAGCGGCGCACCCAGCTCCGGATCAGCGCCCGCTCGAAGGCGCGGGCGCGGCGCATCCAGCCCATGGCGATCGTGCGCGCGCCCTCCTCGCGCCGGGCGAGGTCGTTCGAGAAGATCGCGAAGGCGAGCCGGCGCCCCGAGGTCGTCGCGACATAGCCCGAGAGGCCGCGGATCCGGTCCATCGTGCCGGTCTTGGCGAGCACGATCGGCGGACCGCCGGGCAGCGGCTCCTCCGCCGCGCCCACGGCGTAGTGGTGCAGCAGGGCGGCCGCCGGGCCCGGCAGCGCGGGGTGCGGCGCGACGCCGGCCGGCACCGGCGCCTCGGCGAGCGCCGCGAGAAGCGCCACCATCCGGCTCGGCGCCACGCGGCTCGCCGGCGTGAGGCCGGAGTGGTTGACGAAGCGGATCCGCGGATCGCCGGGCGGCAGGCCGGCCTGCCGCGCCATCCACGCGTTCATCAGCGCGGCCGACTGCGCGAGCGTCGGCGCGCGCGCCGGCCCGCCCCCGCTCGCCGCGGTGCCCACGACCTCGGCCGTCAGGTTGGTGGAGAAGCGCAGCATGACGCGCAGGATCACCGGCAGCGGCCGGCTCTCGCGCCG
>CAZWDE010000149.1:0-7860 GCA_964632555.1 uncultured Limibaculum sp. | reverse complement strand
AGGTGAAGGAGGCGCCCATGGGCCAGGAATGCTGCTTGGCCTTCGAGAACTTCGAGGACATCCGCGAGGGCGACGTCATCGAGATCTTCGAGCGGCGCACGGTCGAGCGCACCCTCTGATGGCGTGGTCCGGCGGCTCCGCGCCGGGCGCGGCGCGCGGTCGGCCGAGGATCGCGTGGCCGACCGTCCTCGCCGCCCTGCCGAACGGGTCTGCGGCCGAGACCGCCGACCGCCCCTGTTGCGCCGCCGACCGGCCCCTCGCGGCCAACGGGGCCATCCTGCGGCTCGAGGAAATCTACGTCGAGATCCGCAATCCCCGGGTGGGCGGGGCCGCGGACCGACAGGCCGTTCGCCGGATCGACCCGGATGTCATGGAGGGCCTGACCCCGCGGTGCGCGGCCGGGAACATCCGCCTCGACGCGCGGCACTCGAAAGAACCGTCTGGCGACGCGGCGCTCCGTCTTCATCCCGAGCGCGGCACGCGGCGGTCCGGCCCGCTCGCCGTCGACGCGCATCTCCGGCACAGGGCGGAGGACCGGAGCGCCACGGTCTCGGGCTTCCGCACCTATCGGCCGGAGGCCCGCGACACGCCCGGACCGCGGGCCGAGATGTCGGTCTGGTGCGGCGGCGAAGCGCATGTCCGTCGCGGAGAGCCTCGGAAAGTTGCCGGGGCCCGGTGTGGCTCGACAGGGAGATCAGGGCACATCTCCTCGTCATCGGCACCCGCACGTCCGGGGACGTGCCGCGCGACACGCTCCCGCTGTTCGCCCGGGAAATGCTGACGGTGCTGGCCGCCGACGACGACGACACGGACCGATGGGATGACTGGCGGGGCAGGATTGAGATCGTCGACTAGCGGCCGGGCCCGTTGCCCGGTCGCCGACCGGACCGCGCCGTGGCGACCGCGCACCTGCGGCGCCGCGCGCTCAGGTGAAGGACCAGAGCCGCGGCTCTGCGAGCTCGAGGCTGTTGCCGGCGGGGTCGCGGAAATAGACCGAGCGACCGCCCTTCGGCCAGGTGAAGTCGGCCTCGATCCGCACGTTCGCCCGCTGCAGCCGGTCGATCCAGAGCGGGATCTCGTGGCTGAAGGCGCGGAAGCAGACATGCCCCTGCCCCTCGCAGCCATGCGGCGGCACCGGGACGCGGGCCCCCATCACCGGGCGGCGGTTCGACATGCGGGGGTTGAAGATCAGGAGCATGCCATGCCCGCAGCGGAAGGCGAGCATCGTGTCGGGAATCCGGGTGGCCAAGTCGAGCCGCATCACGGAGCGGTAAAAACGCTCCGCGGCCTCGAGGTCTCTCGCGTAGAGGGCCGTCTCGAGAATCCCCTGCGGTGTCATTGCCCGGAAACCATAGAACAAAAGTAACACAGAACCAAAAACACGCGCGTAAAGAAAGGTCAAGCTGATGCGACGTCGATCAGGCTCCAATCCCGATCGCCCGGGCGGCGGGCGCGCGGGCGCGGAGAGCCAGCGCCAGCTGCGGGTCGGCGAGCTGGTCCGCCGCGCGCTCTCCGAGGTGCTGATGCGCGGGGAGGCGCACGGGCTGGCCGTGCCGGGCCCGACCATCACCGTGACCGAGGTCCGTCCCTCGCCCGATCTGCGTCAGGCCACGGTCTACGTGATGCCGCTCGGCGGCCGCGACCGCGAGGCGACGCTCGCGGCGCTCGACGCGGCGCGCGGCGAGCTCCGGCGCGCCGTGATGCGGCGGGTGCGCCTCAAATACGCCCCCGACCTCCGGTTCCTGCTCGACGAGAGCTTCGACCGCTACGACGAGACCCGCGCGATGCTGGCGCAGGAGGCCGTGCGCCGGGATCTCGGCGGCGACTGAGATCGAGCCCGCCCCCGCCATTCGCGTCCCGCGGGCCCGCCAGCGCCGGGTGGGCGGGCGGGGGCGGTGGCGGGCCCGCGGCGCCCGCCCCCCGCGCCGGCTCAGGGCATCTCGCCCGTGAGGAGCCGCGGCACCGCGCCCGCCTGCCCCGCCGCCTCGCGCATCAGCGCGCGCTTGGCCGGGCCGCAGGCGTCGACGAGCCCGAGCCCGGCCTGGCGCACCACCGAGAGCGGCCCGATCGCGTTGGAGAACAGCCGGTTGAGCGCGTCCATGCCGAGGGCGAAGGCCGCGGCGTCGAAGCGCCGCCACCGCTCGTAGCGGCGCAGCACCGCGAGGTCGCCGAGATCGGCGCCGACCCGGGCAGCCTCGAGCAGCACCTCGGCGAGCGCCGCCACGTCGCGCAGCCCCATGTTGAACCCCTGCCCCGCGATCGGGTGCACGCCGTGCGCCGCGTCGCCGAGAAGCGCGAGCCGGGGCGCGGCATAGGCCTCGGCGATCGCGAGGTCGAGCGGATAGGCGCGGCGCCGCCCGATCAGCCGCAGCGCCCCGAGCCGCGGCCCGATCCGCCGCGCGAGCTCGCGCGCGTAGTCCGCGTCGCCGAGGCGCATCAGCCGCTCGGCCGTCTCGCGGCGCTCCGACCAGACGATGCTCGACCGCTCGCCCGTCATCGGCAGCACCGCGAAGGGTCCGCCGGGGAAGAAGCTCTGGTGCGCCTCGCCGTGGTGGGGCCGCTCGTGCGCGACCGCGGCGACGAGACCCGACTGCGCGTAGCTCCAGCCGACATGGCCGATCCCGGCCCCGCGGGCGAGCGCCGAGCGCCGGCCGTCCGCCGCCACGACGAGGCGCGCGCGCACCCTCCCGCCGCCCTCGAGCGCGATCTCGGCCGCGCCGGCTCCGCGCGTCACCGCCGCCACCCTCGCGGGGCCCACATGCCGGATCGCGCTGGAAGCCACGTCGTCGATCAGCGCGGCGCGCAGATGATGGTCCTCGAGGATCCAGGCGACCCGGCCCTCCTCGGAGGTGCGCGGGTCGAAATGCAGGAGAACCGGCGAGCCCGCCCCCTCGCCGACGCGGATGTCGGCGATCGGCTGGGCCTCAGGCTCGAGGCGCGGCCAGAGGCCGAGCGCGCCCAGCAGCTTCGCCGAGCCGAGGGCCACCGCATAGGCCCGGCCGTCGAAGCCGGGCGCGGCGCGCGTCTCGGGCGCCTCGCGGTCGAGCAGCGCCACGTCGAGCCCCGCGCGCGCGAGAACGAGCGCGAGCGTCGAGCCCACGAGCCCCGCCCCCACCACGCCGACATCGTGACACCGCTCCGCCATGCGCCCTAGTATCCGGGCACGCCGCGGATTGTCCAAGGCGACGGGTGCGACCGATGGGGGCGGGATGACCGACAGGGGCGATCGGACGGCGGCGGCGCTCGGGCGCGCGATCGCCGAGGGCCGCGCGGACCCGGTGGAGATCGCCGAGGCCAGCCTCGAGCGCATCGCCGCCCATCCCGACGGCGGCCGCGTCTTCGCGCGCACGACGCCCGAGCGCGCGCGTGCCGAGGCCGAGGCGGCGCGCCGGCGCCGCGCCGAGGGCCGCCCGGCCGGCCCGCTCGACGGCGTGCCGGTGAGCTGGAAGGACAACATCGACAGCGCGCGCGTCGCCACCGAGGCGGGATCGCGGCTTTTGGCCGGGCGCGTGCCGAGCGAGGACGCGACCGTGCTCGCCCGCGGCTCGATGGCGGGGCTCGTCTGCCTCGGCAAGACGCATCTCTCCGAGCTCGCCTTTTCGGGGCTCGGCGTGAACCCGATGACGGCGACGGCGCCCAACCCGCTGATGCCCGGCCACGCCCCCGGCGGCTCGAGCTCCGGCGCGGCGGCCAGCGTCGCGCTCGGGCTCGCGGCGGCGGCGGTCGGCTCCGACACCGGCGGATCGGTGCGCATCCCGGCCTGCTGGCAGGGGCTCGTCGGGCTCAAGACGACGCCGGGGCTCCTGCCCAACGACGGGGTCGTGCCGCTCGCCGCGAGCCTCGACACCGTGGGGCCGCTCGCCCGGAGCACGGAGGACGCGGGGCTGCTGCTCGCGGCGATGCTCGGCGACCCGTTCCGGCCGCTGCCCGAGCCGCCGGAGCCGGCCGCGCTGGCGGTCGAGGTCGCCGAGACGGTGGTTCTCGAGGACTGCGAGGCGGCCGTGTCCGAGGCGTTCGAGGCGGCGATCGACCGGATCGGCCGCGCTGGCGCGCGGGTCGCGCGCGGGCCTCTCGAGGCGATCGCGGAGGTCTTCGACGTGGCCGCGCGCCTCAGCCCGCTCGTCACCGCCGAGGCGTGGGGGCACTGGGGCGCGACGATCGAGGCCAATCCCGGCGCGATGTATCCCCCGATCGAGGCGCGCTTCCGGCTGGGCGCGACGGTCGACCCGACGGCCGACGCCGAGGCGCGCGCGGAATTCGCCCGGCTCGGCCGCGCCGTCTCGGAGCGCATCGCGGGCGGCGCGCTGCTGGCCATGCCGACGGTGGCGATCCGGCCCCCCGAGATCGAGCCGCTCCTCGCCGACGAGCAGCACTACACCGAGCGCAACCTGATGGCGCTCCGGAACACGCGGCTCGTCAACCTGCTCGGCCTGCCCGCCATCACGCTGCCGCTGCCCGAGCCCGCCACGGGCCTGATGCTCGTGGGCGCGGCGGGCGAGGAGCGTCGGCTGATCGCCGCGGGCCGCGCGCTCGAGCCGGTGCTCGGCGCCTGAGTCGCGCTGATTCGGTCTGCGCGCTGGACCGGACGGCCCCGCTCGGGTACTGTGCGGCAAACGGCGCAAAGACGCCGTGCGAGCAGGTCAAGGCAGCCATGCAGTACCCGACGCGTTTCGCGGCCCTGCCCGACTACGCCTTCCCGCGCCTGCGGCGGCTGTTGGAGGGGACCGAACCGGGAAACAGTCCCGGCGGCGACGGACCGATCGCGATGTCGATCGGCGAGCCGCAGCACGCGATCCCGGATTTCGTCCCGCGGGTGCTGGCCGAGCGGCCCGAGACGCTGTCGCGCTACCCGCCGAACGAGGGGATCCCGGAGCTGCGCGCCGCGATCGCCGACTGGCTCGGCCGGCGCTACGGCGTGCCGGAGCGATACCGCGACCCCGAGCGCGCGATCCTGCCGCTCAACGGCACGCGCGAGGGGCTCTTCGCGGCCTGCGTCGCGCTCTCGCCCGAGCGCAAGGGCGGCCGGACGCCGGCGGTGCTGATGCCGAACCCGTTCTACCAGTGCTACGCCGTGGCGGCGCTCACGGCGGGGGCCGAGCCCGTCTACGTGCCGGCCACCGCCGGGACCGGCCATCTGCCGGACTACGCGGCGCTGCCCGCCGATCTCCTCGACCGCACCACCGTCGTCTACGTCTGCTCGCCCGCCAACCCGCAGGGCGCGGTCGCCGACCGGGCGTGGTGGGAGCGCCTGCTCCGCCTCGCCGAGCGGCACGACTTCCTCGTCTTCGCCGACGAATGCTACTCCGAGATCTGGCGCGACACGCCGCCCACCGGCGCGCTCGAGGCGCTCGCCGGGATCGACGGCGATCCCGAGCGGCTCGTGGTGTTCCACTCGCTCTCGAAGCGCTCCAATCTCGCGGGGCTCCGGTCGGGTTTCTGCTGCACGGGGCCGGAGAACCGCGCACGGCTTCTGCAGCTCCGCTCCTATGCCGGCGCGCCGATGCCGATCCCGGCGCAGCGCGCGGCCGCCGCGGCCTGGGCCGACGAGGCGCATGTGGAGACCAACCGCGCGCTCTACCGGGAGAAGTTCGCGATCGCCGACCGGCTGCTCGGCAACCTGCCGGGCTACGCCTCGCCCGAGGCCGGGTTCTTCCTCTGGCTCGAGGTCGGCGACGGTGAGGCGGCGGCGCTCCGGCTCTGGCGCGAGGCCGGCGTCAAGGCGCTGCCGGGTGCCTATCTCTCGCGCCCCGCGCCGGCGGAGCTCGGCGGCGGCGATCCCGGCGCGGCGTATCTGAGGCTGGCGCTCGTGGCCCCGGCGGCGGAGGCCGAGCGCGGGCTTCGGGCCGTCGCCGCGGTGCTCGGCGCGACCCGGGGCGCGGGCATGGCGGCGGAGGGCTAGCGTGGCGTTCATCGCAGGCGAGAGCGGTGTGGCGCCGCTGATCGGGCCCGAGACGCGGCGGATGCTCGGCCGGCGCATGGCCGAGCTCTGGGGGGCGGGGCTGGCGCTCGTCGGGCTCCTCGTCGCGCTCGCGCTGGCGAGCTACCACCCGGGCGATCCCAGCCAGTTCAGCGCCCCCGGCGCCGAACCCGTGAACTGGCTCGGACGGCCCGGGGCCGTGCTCGCCGATCCGCTGATGCGCGTGCTCGGCCTCTCGGCCTGGCTCCTCGCGGCGATCCCGATCGCCTGGGCCGCGCGGCTCGTGTTCCACCGCGGCGAGGAGCGGATCTGGGCCGGCATCGCGCTCGCGCCCGTCGCGGTGGTGGCGACCGCGGGCTTCGCCGCGACGCACGCGCTGCCGCCGGGCTGGCCGCTCGCGCTCGGGGCCGGGCCGTCGGTCGGGCTCGGCGGGCATCTCGGGGACTGGGCGGCGGGCGGCCTCCTCGGCCTCGTTCCGGCTCCGGCGGCCCCGGCGCTCAAGGGGGTGTCCCTCGCGCTCGGCGCGCTCAGCCTCGCGACGATCGGGGCGGCCGCCGGCGTGTCCCGGCGCGAGGCGTCGCGCGCGGCCCTCTGGGCGCTCGGCGGTCTCGGCGCGGTCTCCGTCGCGGCGCTCGCGGCCGGACGCCGTGCGCTCCCGGCCCGCCCGGCCGAGGAGGCGGCCCCGCGCCGCACGCCCTGGCTCGCGCGCGCGCTCGAGCTGCCCGGCCGCGCCCGGGAGGCGCTGCGCCGCCACGGCGATCCTTCGCTCGACGACGAAGACCTGCTGCAGGCCACCGAGCGCGACGCTGCGGTCACCGCGCTCGGCTCGGCGATCCGGCGGCTGCGCGGCGAGGCCGACCTGCCCGACGACGGGCCCGGGCCGCGCGCCGAACCCCGGCTCGGCGCCGCGCGGGACAGCGCCGCGCCCGCCCCCTCGCCCGAGCCGCCCCGCACGCTCCGCGCCACCCAGACCGACGCGCCAGAGGACGAGGCCGAGGAGGACCCGTCGCCCGCCGCGCCGGCCGAGGCGGTCTACGACGCCCCGCCGCTCGGCCTCCTCCAGCGCGCGCCGTCGCCGCTGCCGGGGCCCCTCGGCGACCGCTCGGAGGAGGCGCTCGCCGAGCAGGCGCGCCAGCTCGAGGCGGTTCTCGCCGATTACGGCGTGCGCGGCGAGATCGTGGCGGTGAAGCCCGGCCCCGTCGTGACGCTCTACGAGCTCGAGCCCGCGCCGGGCCTCAAGGCCGCCCGCGTGATCGGCCTCGCCGACGACATCGCCCGCTCGATGTCGGCACTCGCCGCCCGCGTCTCGACCGTGCCCGGCCGCTCGGTCATCGGCATCGAGCTGCCGAACCTCGCGCGCGAGACCGTCTATCTCCGCGAGGTCTTCGAGCACGCGGACTACGCCGAGAGCCGGCACGCCCTCGCGCTCGCCCTTGGCAAGGGGATCGGCGGGGAGGCGGTGATCGCCAATCTGGCGAAGATGCCGCATCTCCTGATCGCGGGCACCACGGGCTCCGGCAAGTCGGTCGCGATCAACACGATGATCCTCTCGCTCCTCTACCGCCTGCCGCCCGAGCGCTGCCGCCTGATCATGATCGACCCGAAGATGCTCGAGCTCTCGGTCTATGACGGGATCCCGCATCTCCTCGCGCCCGTGGTCACCGACCCGAAGAAGGCGCTCGTCGCGCTCAAATGGGTGGTCGGGGAGATGGAGGAGCGCTACCGGCGCATGTCGAAGCTCGGCGTGCGCAACATCGACGGCTACAACGCCCGCGTGCGCGAGGCCGAGGCGCGCGGCGAGCAGTTCGAGCGGCGGGTGCAGACGGGCTTCGACGAGGACACCGGCGCGCCGCTCTTCGAGACCGAGACCATCGAGCCCGAGCCGATGCCGCTCTTAGTTGTAATCGTCGACGTGATGGCAGACCTGATGATGGTCGCGGGCA
>CAZWDE010000148.1:0-7868 GCA_964632555.1 uncultured Limibaculum sp. | reverse complement strand
CGCCCATGCGCGCCCCGGCCTCGGCCGGCGCGAGGCGCGGCACCTCGCTGCCGCCGCGCGCGCCCCGGCGCGTCACGATCAGCCCCTCGGCCGCGAGCCGGCGCAGCGCCTCGCGCATCGTCGGGCGGGAGACCGCGTGCCGCGCCGCCAGCGCCGCCTCGCCGGGCAGCCGCGTCCCCGGCGCCAGCGATCCGTCGAGGATCCGCCGGCGCAGCGCCTCGGCGATCCGCCGATCGGCCGGCTCCCGGCCGCCGCCGTCGCTCCGATCGCCCGCGCCCTCGGCCATCGCCCGTTCCCTCGCGCCCCGCGCCGGGCGGAGCTTGCCCCGCCGGGCGTTGTTTGACAATTTCCGAGGCCGGTGCCGCTGCGGAACAGCGGCCGGCAGGGAGGGGACCGATGCCATTCCGCGCGCTCGTGGTCGACAAGGACGCGGAGGGCCGGGTCTCCGGCGCGGTCCGCACGCTGGAGGACGCCGACCTGCCCGAGGCGCCGGGCGAGAGCGTCACGGTCGCGGTCTCCCACACCACGCTCAACTACAAGGACGGGCTGTGCCTCACCGGCGGCGGCGGCCTCGTGCGGACCTACCCCCACGTGCCGGGCATCGATCTCGCCGGCACCGTCGCGGCCTCCGACGTGCCGGAGTTCCGCGAGGGCGACCCCGTGCTGCTCACGGGCTGGCGCGTCGGCGAGGTCTGGTGGGGCGGCCATGCCGAGCGCGCGCGGGTCAAGGCCAAGTGGCTGACGCCGATGCCCGAGGGGCTCGACGCGCGCCGCGCGATGGCGGTCGGCACGGCCGGCTTCACGGCGATGCTGGCGATCATGGCGCTCGAGGACCACGGGCTCGCGCCGGGGCAGGGCCCGGTGCTCGTCACCGGCGCCTCGGGCGGCGTGGGATCGGTGGCGACCGCGATCCTCGCGCGCCTCGGGCACGAGGTCGCGGCGGTCACCGGAAGGCCGGAGCAGGAGGGCTATCTGCGCGAGCTCGGCGCGGCCCGCATCGTGCCCCGCGAGGAGATCGCCGAGACCGTGAAGCGCCCGCTCGAGAGCGAGACCTGGGCCGGCTGCATCGACGCGGTGGGCGGGCCGATGCTCGCCCGCGCGCTCGGCCAGATGAAATACGGCGCCTCGGTCGCCGCGGTCGGCCTCGCCGGCGGGGCCGCGCTGCCGGCCACGGTGATCCCGTTCCTGCTGCGGGGGGTCAACCTGCTCGGGATCGACAGCGTGATGCGCCCGCCCGAGGACCGGGTGCGCGCCTGGGGCCGGATCGCGCGCGACCTGCCGATGGAAAAGCTCGACGCGATGATTGAGGAGGCGCGGCTCGAGGACCTGCCCGACCTTGCGCCGAGGATCCTCGAGGGCCAGATCCGCGGCCGCGTCGTCGTCACGCTCTGACGCGCCCGCGCCGGCCGGCCGGGCCGGCGGGATTGCGCATCGGGGCCGGCCCGGCGTAGCCCTGTGGGCCAGCTCCGCGGAGGCCCGGAATGACCGTCAACGATCTCGCGCTCGACCTCGCCTATGCGCGCCGCCAGTTCCCCGCCTTTGCCGAGGAGAGCCTCGCCGGCTGGGGCTTCTTCGAGAACGCGGGCGGCTCCTATGCCTGCAGGCCGGTGATCCGCCGGCTCACCGAGTTCTACACGCGCACCAAGGTCCAGCCCCACGCCCCCTATCCCGCGTCGCGCCGCGCCGGGGCCTGGATGGCGGAGGGGCGGGAGCGGCTCGCCCCGTGGCTCGGCGTCGAGGCCGACTGGATCCATGTCGGCCCGTCGACCACGCAGAACGTCTATGTCCTCGCGCAGGCCGTCCGCCGCCATCTCGAGCCGGGCGACGAGATCGTCGTCACCGAGCAGGACCACGAGGCCAATTCCGGCCCGTGGCGCCGGCTCGCCGAGGACGGCCTCGTGATCCGCGAGTGGCGCGTCGAGCCCGAGACCGGCACACTCGACCCGGCGCGGCTGCCCTCGCTCCTGTCCGAGCGCACCCGCGTGGTGGCTTTCCCGCACTGCTCGAACATCCTCGGCGAGATCAACCCGGTCGCCGAGATCTGCGCCGCCGCGCGCGCCGCGGGCGCGGTCACGGTGGTCGACGGGGTCTCCTGGGCGCCGCACGGGCTGCCGGACGTCGCCGCCCTCGGCGCCGACGTCTACCTCTTCTCCGCCTACAAGACCTACGGGCCGCACCAGGGCGTGATGGTCGCGCGGCCCGATCTCGTGCGAGCGCTGCCGGTCGAAGGCCACGGCTTCAACGCCGGCACGCTCTCGAAGCGCCTCGTGCCGGCCGGGCCCGACCACGCGCAGGTGGCCGCGCTGGCCGGCATCGCCGACTATCTCGACGATCTGCACAGCTTCCACTTTCCCACCAACGCCGCCGCCGACATCCGCGCCGAGCGGGTGCGCCGGCTGATGCGCGAGCACGAGATCGCGCTCGAGCGCCGCCTCCTCGGCTGGCTCGCGCAGCGCCGCGGCGTCCGCGTCCTCGGGCCGACCGAGGCCGAGCGCCGCGCGCCCACGGTCGCGATCCTGCACGCCCGGCCCGGCGAGGCGCTGGCCGCCGATCTCGCGCGGCACCGCGTGATGGCGGGCGGCGGGCACTTCTACGCGCCCCGGGTGCTCCGGGCGATGGGCGCGGACCCCGATCACGGCGTGCTCCGGCTCTCCTTCGTCCACTACACGAGCGAGGAGGAGATCGGGCGCCTGATCGAGGCGCTCGACCGGGTGCTCTGAGGGCCATGCGCATCGTCGGCGGGCGGCTCGGCGGGCGGCGCCTCGCGGCGCCGGGCGCGGAGGGCGGGGGCGCGGCGCATCTCCGCCCGACCTCCGACCGGGTGCGCGAGGCGCTCTTCAACCTTCTCGCGCACGGGGCCTATCCGCCGATCGCGGGGGCGCGCGTGCTCGATCTCTTCGCCGGCACCGGCGCGCTCGGCTTCGAGGCGCTCTCGCGCGGCGCGGCGCGGGCGGTCTTCGTCGACGACCTGGCGCCGGCCCGCGCGCTGATCCGCGAGAACGCCGAGCGGCTCGGGCTCCTCGGCGAGGTCAAGATCTGGCGGCGCGACGCGACCCGGCTCGGGCCCTGCCGGGGCGAGCCCTTCGGCCTCGTCTTCCTCGACCCGCCCTACCGCTCGGGGCTCGGCGCGCGCGCCCTCGCCGCGGCGCAGGAGGGCGGCTGGATCGCGCCGGGCGCGACCGTGGCGGTGGAGCTCTCCGCCGACGAGGCGCCCCCCGAGGCGCCCTGGCTGGACCCCGCCGATCTCCGCCGCTATGGCGAGACGCAGGTCGCGCTCTTCCGCGCGACGGCGTAGGGGGCGCCCGATGGACATTCACCGACAGACGCCGGTCCTCGTCAGCGGCGGCGCGAGCGGCCTCGGCGCGGCCTGCGTCCGGCTGTTCCGCGCAGCCGAGGCGCCGGTGACGATCCTCGATCTCGACGGCGACCGCGGCCGGGCCTTCGCCGACGCGACGGGCGCGCGTTTCGAGCCCTGCGACGTGACCGACGAGGCAAGCGTGACCGAGGCGATCGCCCGCGCGGGCTCGGTGCAGGGGCCGGCCCGGATCGTCGTCTGCTGCGCCGGCATCGCGCCGGCGGCGAAGACGGCCGGCTCGCAGGGCGCGCATCCGATGGACCTCTTCGAGCGGGTGATCGCGGTCAACCTCACCGGCAGCATGCGCGTCGCCGCCCATGCGGCGCAGGCGATGCGCGCGCTGCCCCCGCTCGACGCCGACGGCTGCCGCGGCGCGATCGTCCTGACGGCCTCGGTGGCGGCCTGGGAGGGGCAGGTCGGGCAGGCGGCCTATGCGGCCTCGAAGGCGGGCGTCGCGGGGCTGGTGCTGCCGATGGCGCGCGATCTGGCGCGCGACGGCATCCGGGTCTGCGGCATCGCCCCCGGCCTCTTCGAGACGCCCATGGTCGCGGGCCTGCCCGAGGGCGTGCAGGAGAGCCTCGCCGGGCAGGTGCCGTTCCCGGCGCGGCTGGGCGATCCCATGGAGTTCGCGCGCCTCGCGGCGATGCTCGTGGAGACGGGCTACATGAACGGCGCGGTGGTCCGCCTCGACGGCGCGATCCGCATGGGCGCGCGCTGAGCGGCGCCGGGCCCGCGATTTTGCTCGACAGCCGGGGGGAGGCGGGTCATCCTGCCACGGTCATTTCACAAAGGAGACATCACGATGAGCGGAGTCGACAAAGCCACTGTGAAGCCGATGTTCAAGCGCTATGCCGACGGGCCGAAATCCCTCTTCTACGCCTTCGGCCAGGGCGCGACGATGGACGAGAGCAAGTTCGTCATCCACAAGACCATGAAGGCGAACGCGCTCGTCAAGTCGATGGGCGAAAAGAAGGAGTTCAAGAAGGTCGGGTTCGGCACCATCAAGGTGGTCGGGACCTCGGTCTACGTCACGCAGGGCAAGAAGGTCAGCAAGATGGCGACCTGGCTGCCGAAGATGCTGAAGGCGGCGGGGATCCGCTATCTGGTGAACGTCGACATGCCGGCGCCGAGCGGCCCGGCCAAGGGCGGCGGCGCCGGGCGGACGACGGCGAACGAAGAGGAAGAGTCCGTCCAGGCCTGATCCGGCGCCGGCTCTTCCCGGGGGGCTGGCGCCTCGGCGCTGGCCGCCCTGCCGCGCGCGCTGTATGAGGGGGCGGGTGGGCCTCGACCCGCCCGATCAACCGCGACAGGAGGGGTCAGATGATCGAGACCGGACAGGCGCTGCCCGAGGCCACGCTGATGGAGATGACCGCCGACGGCCCGGCGCCCGTGAACACCGGGGCGGTGTTCGGCGGCAAGACCGTGGCGCTCTTCGGCGTGCCCGGCGCCTTCACGCCGACCTGCAACAACGCGCATCTGCCGACCTTCGTGAACGGGATGGACGCGCTGAGGGCCAAGGGGGTGGACGAGGTGGTCTGCCTCTCGGTCAACGATCCCTTCGTGATGGGCGCCTGGGGCGAGACCTCGGGCGCCAAGGCCGCGGGCATCCGGATGCTGGGCGACCCCACGGGCGCCTTCGTCCGCGCGCTGGGGCTCGACTTCACCGCCGACGCGGTCGGCCTCCTCGGGCGCTCCAAGCGCTTCGCGGCGCTCGTCGAGGACGGCACCGTGCGGACGCTGCTCGTCGAGGACAGCCCGGGCCAGGCGGAGCAGACCACGGCCGACGCCCTGATGGCCGCGATGCCCGCGCCCGCCTGAGGCCGGGCCGGTCGCGGCGTCAGCCGCTCTTGCGGAACGGCGTCATCTCGAGCAGCGCCTCGTTCTCGCGGCAGACCGCCTCGCGCTCGGCCTCGAGGAAGCGCGCGACCGCGTCGCGCAGGCCCGGATGCGTGAGGTGGTGCAGGGAATAGGTGGTCACCGGCCCGTAGCCGCGCGCGAGCTTGTGCCCGCCCTGCGCCCCCGCCTCGACGCGGCCGAGCCCGTGGGCGATCGCGAAATCGATCGCCTGATAATAGCAGGTCTCGAAGTGCAGGCACGGGTGCTCCTCGGTGCAGCCCCAGTAGCGGCCGAAGAGCGTGTCGCGCCCGATCACGTTGAGCGCGCCGGCGATCCAGCGGCCCGCGCGCTCGCACATCACGAGAAGGACGTGCTCGCGCAGCCGCTCGTGCGCGACGTGGAAGAACTCGCGCGTCAGGTAAGGGCGCCCCCATTTGCGGCTGCCGGTGTCCTGGTAGAAGCGCCAGAACGCGTCCCAGTGTTCGGGCTCGATCGCCTCGCCAGTCAGGTGGTGGATCCGGATCCCGTTCTCGACCGCCTTCTCGCGCTCCTTCCGCAGCGTCTTGCGCTTGCGCGAGGCGAGCGCGGCCAGGAAATCGTCGAAGCTCGCATAGCCCTCGTTCACCCAGTGGAACTGCTGGTCGGTCCGCTGCAGGAGCCCGATCTCGCCGCCGAGCCGCCATTCGGGCTCGGTGCAGAAGGTGACGTGGAGCGAGGAGAGGCCGTGGCGCTCGGCCACCGTGGCGGCGCCCTCGAGCAGCGCGGCGCGGATCGCCTCGGGCTCGATCCCGGCGTCGGGGCGGGCGAGGAGGCGCGGGCCCGTGGCCGGGGTGAACGGCACGGCGCATTGCAGCTTGGGGTAGTAGTCCCCGCCCGCGCGCTCGTAGGCGTGCGCCCACGAATGGTCGAAGACGTATTCGCCCTGGCTGTGGCTCTTGAGGTAGAGCGGCATGGCGCCGACGATGCGGTCGCCGGCGCGCGCGACGAGGTGCTGCGGCGCCCAGCCGGTGCGCCGCGTGGCCGAGCCGCTGTCCTCGAAGGCCTTCAGGAACGCGTGGGTGACGAAGGGGTTGTCCGGGCGCCCGCCGTCGCCGGCCTCGGGCGCCGCGCAGGCGTCCCATTCGGGGGCCGGGACCGCGTCGATCCCGGGCAGGAGCGTGATCTCGAGCGTGCTCGCCTGACCGTCCATCGCGCCGCCCTCCTGCATCGTCGGAGGAGGTGGGCGGCGCCGGGCCACGGTCAAGGGCGGGCCCGCGCGATCAGTCGGGTTCGGCCCAGGCGCGGGCCAGATAGTCCGTCAGCGGCTTCATGATGTACTCGACCGGCGTGCGCTCGCCGGTCTGGATGTGCGCCTCGACCGGCATGCCGGCGACAAGCTCCAGCCCCTCGAGCTTCTCGAGCTCGCCCTCGTCGAGCGCGATGTCGACCTTGTAGTAGGACACGCCGGTCTGCTCGTCGGTGAAGACGTCGGGCGACATCTTGGTGACGTGCCCCGTCAGCTCCGGCGTGGTGCGCGTGTTGAAGGCCGAGAAGCGCAGCGCCGCCTCCTGCCCGATGAAGACCGAGTCGATGCCGATCGGATCGACCTGCGCCTCGATCACCATGCCGGTGTCGACCGGCACGATGTGCATCACGGGCTCCGCCGCCCGGACCACCGCCTTGATCGCGTGGATCTGCAGGTCGTAGACGATGCCCGCCCGCGGGGCGCGGATCTCGAGCCGGTCGAGCTGCTCGCGGAGCTGGATGCGGCGCTGCTTGAGCTCGAGCTCGCGGAAGCCGATCTCGCGCAGCTCGGTGATCGCCTCCTCGCGGCGGCTGTCCATCATGCGGAGCTGCTCGATCTCGAGCTCGGAGATCTGGCCCTTGAGGCGGGCGTTCTGCGCCATCATCTGCCCGTGTTCGCCCTGCAGCCGGGCCGACTCGCGCTTGAGCTGCATCAGCCGGTCGCGCCGGGCGAGGCCCTTGTCCGAGAGCGTCTGGATGTCCTCGAGCTCCGAGGCGATGAAGCCCGACTGGCTCTCGAGCGCGGCGATCTCGGCGAGCGCGCCCTCGATCTGCTCGGTGATCTGGGCCTTGCGCTCGTCCATCACCTCGAGCTCGCGCTGCATGGTGAGGCGCCGCGCCTCGAAGAGCGCGCGCTGGCCCTCGACGAGGATGCGCACCTCCTCGTCCTCCTCCGCGGCCGCGAGCAGCTCGGGATCGAAGGTGATCCGGTCCAGCTCGGCCTGCTCGGCCATCAGCCGGCCGCGCCGGGCCATCAGCTCGTAGAGCTGGCCCTCGAGCGCGGCGAGCTCGGCGCGGAGCGAGGTGCCGTCGAGCGTGATCAGCACCTCACCGCCCTCGACGCGGTCGCCCTCCTGCACGTGGATCGCGCCGACGACGCCGCCGTCGGGGTGCTGCACCACCTGCTGCTGGGCGGTGACGCGCAGCGAGGCGTTGGCGATCACGGCGCCCGCGAGCTTGGCGGTCGCGGCCCAGGTGCCGAGGCCGCCGACGAGCAGCACGAGGGTGAACAGGCCGAAGCGGATGTAGCCGCGGCCCGACCATCCGTCGTCCGTCGGCTTGCCGGCGTCGGGTTTCGGCGGCTCGAGGCGGAAGGTCATCCCTGCTCTCCTTTGCCCATCATGGTGGCGGGATCCATCGAGATCGTCGGCCCGGAGGCGGGCTCGGCGGCGCG
>CAZWDE010000147.1:0-7910 GCA_964632555.1 uncultured Limibaculum sp. | reverse complement strand
AGCCGCGGCGGCGGCGCCGGCGCGGGCGCTCGGCCCCCGCCTCGGGCGCGGTGCCGTCGGTCTCGGAGGTGAACGGCCCGAGGCGGGCGACGATCTCCTCGAGGCTCGGCCGGGCCGCGGGCTCGTGCGCCTCGAGCGCCGCGCGCATCGCCCGCAGATGCTCGGGCTTGGTGCCGCAACAGCCGCCGATCAGCCGGGCGCCCGCGTCGCGGGCGAGGCGCGCGTAGTCCGCCATCAGCTCGGGCGTGCCGTCGTAGTGGATGTGGCCGTCGACGAATTTCGGGATGCCGGCGTTGCCCTTGGCGATCACCGCCGCGCCGGGCGCGGCCTCGGTGAGGCCGAGCACCGTGCGCAGGAGGTCGGGCGCGCCGGTGCCGCAATTGGCGCCGAAGGCGAGGGGCGCGGGCTCGAGCGCGGTCGCGATCGCGGCATAGTCCGCCGAGGTGACGCCCATCATCGTGCGCCCGGCCGTGTCGAAGCTGAGCGTGCCGCAGAAGGGCGCCCCGAGCGAGGCGGCGGCGCGGTGCGCCGCGCGCATCTCCTCGGCCGAGCTGATCGTCTCGGCCCAGATCACGTCGACGCCGCCCTCGATCAGCCCGGCGATCTGCTCGGCGAAGGCCTCGGTCGCGTCGTCCACGGAGAGCGCGCCCACGGGCTGGAGGATCTCGCCCGTCGGGCCGACGGAGCCCGCGACGATCACCGCCCGCCCGGCCGCATCGGCGGCGGCGCGCGCGATCTCGGCGGCGCGCGCGTTGAGCTCGCGCACGCGTCCCTCGGCCTCGTGGAGCTTGAGCCGGTAGCGCGAGCCGCCGAAGGAATTGGTGAGCACGAGATCCGAGCCGGCGTCGACGAAGCCGTCGTGGAGCGCGCGCACCCGCTCGGGCGCCTCGACGTTCCAGAGCTCCGGCGCCTCGCCCGACTGGAGCCCCATCTCGAAGAGGTTGGTGCCGGTCGCGCCGTCGAGCAGCAGCCAGTCGCGCGTCGTCAGCAGGGTCGAGAGGGCGTCGGCCATCGCGATGGGTCCCGTGAGGTGATTCGAGGCCGCGATGCTAGGGTGACGCGGGCGGGCGCACCAGTGCGCCGGCGGTCAGGCCGGCAGGCGCGCCCGCGCGAGCCCCTGGATCCGGCCGACCATGGCGCGCAGCCCGTTGGAGCGCTGCGACGAGAGCGCCTGGTCGAGGCCGAGGCGGGCCAGCTCGGCCTGCGCGTCGGTCGCGGCGATCTCGCCCACCGGACGCCCGGAGAACAGCGTGCGCAGGACCGCGATCAGCCCGCGCACGATCATCGCGTCGCTGTCGCCGCGGAAGCGGAGGCGCGCGGCGGCGCCCTCGCCCTCGATCTCGGGCACGAGCCACACCTGGCTCGCGCAGCCCTCGACCTTGTGCTCGGCCGTGCGCTCGCCCTCGGGCAGCGGGTCCATGCCCTTGCCGAGGTCGATCACGTAGCGGTAGCGGTCCTCCCAGTCGTCGAACAGCTCGAAGTTCTCGACGAGCTCCTCGAAATCGGGCGCGGTGGCGGCTGTCTCCTGCATGACCTCGATGTAGAGGGCGCGGCCAGGCGCGTCCAGAGCGGCGCGGGGCGACGGAACCGGCCGGCGCGGCCCTTTATCCGTTTACCGGTGGCCGCTCGGTGCTATCGAGGGCGCGAGACAGGGGAGGACGGTATGCGTGTCGGGCGTTGGGCCGCGGTGGGCGCGGTGGTGTCGGTCGTGGCGGTGGCGGGCTGCGGGCTGTTCGGGGACGAGGAGGAGACCGTCGAGGCCGCGGCCGCCGCGGTTGCCGTCGAGCCCGAGCCGGTCGTCGCGGTGCGCCGCCTCGAGATCGGGCGCACGCGCAAGGGCGTGGTGCTCGCCGCGTTCGGGACGGCGCCGGGGCTCGGCTACACGCGCCCGCGCCTCGTCGCGCGGCGCGACGGGGATCCCGGGCCGGACGGCTATCTCGACTACGACTTCCTGATCGACCCGCCGCCGGCGACGCTCGAGATGCCGCAGGGCACGACGCGGGCGCGCGCCGTGCGCGCCGATGTCGAGATCGCGCTCGACCGGGCCCGCAGCGCCCGCGGCGTGCGCGTCCATGCCGAGGTCGGCGGCGTCCAGATGGCGTTCTGACCGGATCAGCCGGTCTCGGCGAGCGCGCCCCGCTCGATCAGCTCGATGCCGGCACGGCCGACCCCGAGCGCCACCGCCCCGTCGCGGATGCGCAGCGCGTCGCGCCCGAAGATCTCGTAGCGCCAGCCCTGGAGCGCCGGCACCTGCGGGTCGTCCTCGCCGGCAAGCGCGTCGAGCTCGGAGGAGGAGGCCAGCAGCTTCGCGGCGATGCCGAGCTCGTCGGCCCGCGCCTTGAGGAAGACGCGCAGCAGGTCGGCGACCGCGGCCGAGCCCTCGCGCCGGCGCGGCGGCTGGGGCAGGCGCGGCAGGCGGTCCTCCGGGCAGGCCAGCCCCTCGGCCACCGCGGCGAGGATCTCGGCCGCGGTCTCGGTCTTGCGGCCCTCGCGCTGGAGGAGCCGCAGCTTGTGCAGCTCGTCCGGCGTCTTCGGCCGCGCCGAGGCGACCTCGACGAGCGCGTCGTCCTTGAGGATCCGGCTGCGCGGCACGTCGCGCGCCTGGGCCGTCAGCTCGCGCCAGCGCGCGAGGCTGCGCACCACGGCGAGGAAGCGCGGGCTCTGCGAGCGCGCCTTGACGCGGCGCCACACCTCGTCGGCGTCGACCTCGTAGGTCTCGGGGCTCGTCAGCGTCGCCATCTCCTCGGCCAGCCAGTGCGCGCGGCCCGACTCCTCGAGCTGGCGCGAGAGCGACTCGTACACCTTCCGCAGATGCGTGACGTCGGCGAGCGCGTAGGCCAGCTGCTTCTGCGAGAGCGGGCGGCTCGACCAGTCGGTGAAGCGCGAGGTCTTGTCGAGCTCGACCTTGGCGATCTTGCGCACCAGCGTCTCGTAGCCGACCTGCTCGCCATAGCCGCAGACCATCGCGGCCACCTGCGTGTCGAACAGCGGCGCCGGGATCACGCCGCCCTGGTGGTGGAAGATCTCGATGTCCTGGCGCGCGGCGTGGAACACCTTGAGGACCGGCGCGGCCATCAGCTCGAAGAGCGGCGCGAGATCGATCCCCGGCGCGAGCGGGTCCACGATCGCGGCATGGGCGTCCTCCTCGCCCTCCGGTCCCGGACGGGCGATCTGCACGAGGCAGAGCTGGGCGTAGTAGGTGCGCTCGCGCATGAACTCCGTGTCGACGGTCACGTAGGGTGCCGAAGCGAAGTCCTCGCAAAGACGGGCCAGCGCGGCCGTGTCGGTGACTGTGTGCATTGGTGCTTCGCATAGACGCTCGCGCCAGACCGCGCAATCGCCGCGCCCGCGGGCGCCCTGCCAATCGGGCCGGGCGCGCTAGTTTCGGGTGCGGGAGGGGCGGCTCGGGAGGCGCGGTATGGACGCACCGGCAAGCGGGGATGTGCGGGCGGGCGCCGCGGGCTCTGGGCCGTCGCGCGCGCGGCTCTGGACGGAGTTCGCGCTGCTCTTCGTCGGCGTGCCGATCCTGATGGCTGCGTTCTTCGGGCAGTACCGGCTGTTCCCCGTGCTGATGGGGCTCACGCTTGTGGCCATCGCGCTCCTTGCCGTGACGCCCGGCTTCCGCATCGCCGAGCTGAGGCGCCGCCCTGCGCCCGGGGCGATGCAGCTCGCCGCCGCCTTCCTGCTCGCCACCGCGACCGGCTGCCTCGCGGTCGCGGCTCTCCTCGTGCCCGACCAGCTGCTGGCCTTCCCGATCGAGCGGCCGCGCCTCTGGGCGATGGTGATGCTGTTCTACCCGCTGCTCTCGGCGCTGCCGCAGGAGCTGATCTACCGCCCGCTGTTCTTCCGGCGCTACGGCGCGCTGTTCGGCGCGGGATCGACCCAGATCGCGGTCAACGCGGTGATCTTCGGGCTCGGCCATCTGTTCTACATGAACCCGGTCACGATCGGGCTGACCGTGGTCGCGGGGGCGATCTTCGCCGTCGGCTATGTCCGGCACGGGTTCCTGTTCGCGGTGCTGCTGCACGCGGTGGCGGGCCAGATCGTGTTCACCTCGGGCCTCGGGATCTTCTTCTACCACGGCGCGGTCGGCGCTTCGCCCTAAAGCCGCCGCCATCCGGGGCTAGGAGCCGGTGCGGCGGGACGGGCCGCCGGGGGCCGAGGGAGGCGTGCATGACAGCCATCCGCTGGATCGCAGCGATCGCGACGGTGCTGGTTCTGGCCGGAGCGTCGGGGCCCGAGGCCGCGGCCGCCCTCCCCCCGCCCGACGGCGTCGCGGCGAGCGTTGCCGGGCCCGCCCGGCACGCCGACATCGCGGCCCCGGAGGCGCCCGTCCGGCTCGCGCAGTCGGGCGGCGAGCGGAACCCGACGCTGCGCCGCGGCAAGCTCGCCCCGGTCTCGCGCGCCGAGAAGCCCGGCGCTCTCGAGCGGGCCCGGCTCTGGATCCTCGGCGCGATGGCCGCCCTCGGCGCCGAGACCGGGATCATCGGCGCGATCTGCCTCGCGGTGGCGGGGCTCGCCGGGCTGCTCGGGCTCTGGCGGCTCTGGCGCCTCGTCGCCTCGCGATGGTTCGAAACCCGCGTGCCGGGCGAGGTGGTGGCCTCCCATCCGGCGCCCGGCGGCGGCTACCACCCGGTGATCCGCTATGTCGACCGCGCCGGCAAGGGGCGGCAGTTCACCGCGCCGCTGGTCACGCCGGGCGACCCGGTCGGGCTCATGCTCCGGCTCCGCATCGACGGGCCGCGCCCGCGCATCGTCGGCAGCCCGCCCTCGCCGGTCGCCGAGGCCGCGGGCCTTCTCCTGCCGCTGCTCGTCGCCTTCCTCGCGGGCTCGGTGGCGCTGACCGGCCGGCTCGCCGGGCTGCCCCAGCTCGCGCTTCTCTGAGCGGCGCGACGGAGGCGGCGGCCGCGCGCGTTGAAGCGCCGGTTCCACGTCGACGGAGACGACCCGATGCGCCCGCACGCCCTCGCGCTCCTCGCGAGCGCCGCCCTTCTGCTCGCCGGCTGCGATGCCGCCCGGCGCAACCCCAACACCGTGGGTGGCGGCGCCTTCGGCGCGGCGGCCGGCGCGGCCATCGGCACGCTGGCCGGCGGCGACGACACGCGCAACGCGCTGATCGGCGCGGGGCTCGGCCTGCTTCTGGGCGCGACCGCGGGCCAGGTGCTCGACGAGCAGCAGCGCGCGCTCGAGCGCGATCTGGCCGGCACCGGCGCCGAGGTGATCCGCCGCGACAACGAGCTGCTCGTGCGCCTGCCCTCGCGCATCACCTTCGCCTTCGACAGCGCCGCGATCGAGCCCCGCTTTCGCCCCGCGCTCGAGGACGTGGCGCGCACCCTCGCCCGCGAGCCGCGGAGCCTGATCGACGTGGTCGGACACACCGACAGCGTGGGCTCGGAGGCCTACAACCGCGAGCTCTCCGAGCGCCGCGCCGCCTCGGTGGCCGAGGCCCTCGTCACGCGCGGCGTCGCGCCGGGGCGGATCGCGGTCGTCGGCCGGGGCGAGCTCGAGCCGATCGCGACCAACGCGACGCCCGAGGGCCGGCAGGAGAACCGCCGCGTCGAGCTCCGCATCGTGCCGGCCGAGCCCGTGGGCTGAGGCCGCCGCGCGGCACGGCCCCCGCCGCCCCCGGGCTTCGCATCTCGACGCAACTCGACGATCCAGTTCCTTGACAACGCGCCATTATTTCGACCACCCTCGGAGCAGGATTGGTTCAGCTGAGTTTCGCGATGTCCGACGATCTCTTGAGCATTTTCATCAGCCACCGCCACGACGATGCGGCGATCGCCACGATCGTGAGCGAGGAATTCGAGAAGTGGCGGCTCACGCGCCGCGTGTTCCAGTCGTCACGCAAGACCAGCGGGCTGAACTTCGGCGACAAGATCCAGCTGGAGCTGGCGACAAAGCTGCGTATGGTCGACTTCTTCTTCCTCATCTACACGAGCGATGACGAGGACTGGACCTATCCGGCGTGGGAGCACGGGGTCGCCACGGGCGCCAACGGCAAGGAGACGCGCATCGTCGTGCTGCAATGCGGCGAGGACCAGCCGAAATTCGGCGGCGACACCCGCTATCTGCGCATCGAGCCCGACGACATCGCCAAGTTCGTCCGAGACATGCACAAGTCGGCCGAGTTCCTCGTGCCGGACGAGGCGACGCGCGCGGCGGAGAAGAAGCTGCTCGACGATCTCGCCGAGACCAAGGATTCCGACATCGACGCGCATGCGACGCGGCTCTACGAGCGCCTGCAACCGTTCGCCGCCATGGTCCGGCCGGCCACAGATCACCGCTGGCAGTTCCTGCAACTCGGCCTCGAGGCCGAGCAGGTCTCCGAGATCGAGGCGATGGGGACGGACGAGGAGGAGGAATGGCGGAGCCGGATCGCCGACGCCGCCTCGGTGCTCGCCGTCGGACAGCGCACGCCGCTCCACCATTTCGACATGACGGGCGACGGGGTCGGCGAGAGCCTCGCCGACATCTTCGAGCGCTGGGCCGAGGGGATGCGCGCCCTCGACGGGTCTGCCCCGCCCGACACCGCGTGGTGCGACCGGCTCGTCGCCGACATCTATCTCGCGATCAAGCGACGCAACCCGCAGGTCAGCTATGCGAGATTCCGCAGTCTCGCGGACCACGATCTGGAACGGCATTTCCGCCCCCTGCTGCTGCGCGCCGACACCTATCGCGACGGCTCGATGAGCTACGATGTCTACTTCTACCGCCTGCCGGAGGGCGACTGAGCCGCCCGGCCGGGCGCCGCGTTGACATCCCCCCCGCACCGCGCTCTATGCGGGCGGCGCGGCCAGCCGAGGGGGATCCGATGCACGCCTATCGCAGCCACACCTGCGCCGAGCTCCGCCGCGACGATGTGGGCCACACCGTCCGCCTGTCGGGCTGGGTGCACCGGGTGCGCGACCATGGCGGCGTGCTGTTCGTCGACCTGCGCGACCATTACGGCATCACCCAGGTGCTCGCGGATCCCGACAGCCCGGCCTTCGCGGAGGTGGAGCGGGTGCGCGCCGAGTGGGTGATCCGGATCGACGGCATCGTGAAGGCGCGGCAGCCCGAGCTCGTGAACCCCAAGATCCCGACGGGCGAGATCGAGGTGTTCGTGCAGGACCTCGAGGTGCTCTCCGAAGCGCAGGAGCTGCCGCTGCCGGTGTTCGGCGAGCAGGACTATCCGGAGGAGACGCGGCTCCGCTACCGCTTCCTCGATCTCCGCCGCGAGCATCTCCACCGCAACATCGTGCTCCGGAGCCAGGTGATCGCGTCGCTGCGCCGGCGCATGGTGGAGCAGGGTTTCACGGAGTACCAGACCCCGATCCTCACGGCGTCCTCCCCCGAGGGCGCGCGCGACTTCCTCGTGCCGAGCCGCCTCCACCCGGGCAAGTTCTACGCGCTGCCGCAGGCGCCGCAGCAGTTCAAGCAGCTGATCATGGTGGCGGGCTTCGACCGCTATTTCCAGATCGCGCCGTGTTTCCGCGACGAGGACCCCCGCGCCGACCGGTCGCCCGGCGAGTTCTACCAGCTCGACATCGAGATGAGCTTCGTCACCCAAGAAGACGTCTTCCAAGCGATCGAGCCGGTGATGCGCGGGGTGTTCGAGGAGTTCGGCGCGGGCAAGCCGGTGACCGGGACCTTCCCGCGCATCCCTTATGCGGAGTCGATGCTCAAATACGGCTCCGACAAGCCGGATCTGCGCAACCCGATCGAAATGCAGATCGTCTCGGAGCATTTCGCCGGCTCGGGCTTCAAGATCTTCGCCAAGATCCTGGAGATGGAGGGCACCGAGGTCCGCGCCATTCCCGCGCCCAAAGGCCCCTCCGGCGAGGCGGTCGGCCGCGCCTTCTGCGACCGGATGAACTCCTGGGCGCAGAAGGAGGACCTGCCGGTCAAGCTCGAAAACATCTGGCGCG
>CAZWDE010000146.1:0-7939 GCA_964632555.1 uncultured Limibaculum sp. | reverse complement strand
CGCGGGCGAGATCCATGTGGCGGCCGGGCCCGCGGGGCGCGCCGCCGGCGGGGCCGACGGCAGCGCGGCGCGGCCCTTTCCCTCGGTCGAGGCGGCGCTCGCCGCCGGCGTGGTCGAGGCCGGCGACCGGCTGATCCTCGGCCCCGGCGCCCACGGGGTGATCCGCATCGTCGGGCACCGCTTCGAGGCGCCCGTGACCGTCGAGCCCGCCGCGGGCGCCGAGGTCCGCGCGGCCGGCATCCAGATCGCCGAGAGCGCCAATCTCCGCATCCGGGGGATCGGCGTCTGGCCGGAGACCCCCGCGCCCCACTGGCGCGCCCTCGTGCACGTGGCGCGGAGCGCGGCCGACATCGAGCTCGAGCGCCTCGACATCCGCTCGGCGCCGGACGCGCCCGGCTATCTCGGCTGGAGCGCGGAGGACTGGCTCGGCCGGATGCGCCACGGCGCGATGCTGGAGGGGACGCGGATCGCGCTGCGCGACAGCCGGATCCGTGGCGCGCAGTCGGGGATCGTCGTCGGCGGCCCGCATGCCGAGATCGTCGGCAACCTCGTGGAGGGCTTCAGCGGCGACGGGATGGTGGGGCTCGGCGACCACGGCGTCTTCCGCGGCAACACCGTGCGCGACTGCATTCATGTCGACGACACCCACCGCGACGGCTTCCAGTCCTGGACCATCGGCGCGGACGGCCGCGTCGGCACCGGCGTGGTCACCGGCGTTGTGATCGACGGCAACCGCTTCCTCGAATGGGCGGGGCCGCGCGACCATCCGCTGCGCTGCGAGCTGCAGGGCATCGGGCTGTTCGACGGCCGCTTCGAGGGCTGGGTGATCCAGAACAACCTCGTCGCCGTCAGCCACTGGCACGGCATCGCGATCTACGGCGCCGACGACCCGCGGATCCTGCACAACACCGTCGTTCACGTCGACGGGGCCCGCGGGCAGAAGCCGTGGATCCGCGTCGCCTCGCACAAGAACGGCACGCCCTCGCGCGGCGGCGTGGTCGCCAACAACATCGCGATGAACTTCGTTCTGGAGGAGGACCGCAACCCGGCGCTGCGGAGCCATCGCAACGTGGTGCTGTCGCGCCCGACGCGGGTGCTGCGCGACCCGTTCGGCGGCGACTTCCGCCTGCTCCCGGACGCCGGCAGCGTCGACGCGGCCGATCCCCGCTACGCGACCGAGGCGGATGTCGACGGAACGCCGCGCCCGCTCGGCGACGGCGCCGATGTCGGCGCCTTCGAGGTGCGCTGAGCCCGGCGCCCCGCCCCGGGTGCGAAAGGCGGCGACGCGCCGGCCCGCCTGTGGCAGGCTCGGCGAAAAGGGGGAACGCCCGTGTCGGGGTCTCGGTCGCTTCTGGTGCTGTCGCTCGCGCTCATCGCCGCTCTCGGCGTCTAGGGGGTGGTCGACAGCGCCGGCCTCGTGATGATCGCGACCGCCCTCGTCGACCGGTATTTCGAGAGCCGCGGCTGGTTCGTCATGGTCTCGGTCACCGGGATGCTGCTGCTCTGCATCGGCCTCGCGGCCTCGCGCTACGGCTCGATCCGCCTCGGGGCGGACGACGACCGGCCGGAATTCTCCACGCCGTCGTGGATCGCGATGCTGTTCGCCGCCGGCATGGGCGTCGGGCTCCTGTTCTGGGCGGTCGCCGAGCCGCTGACCCATTTCGCCTTCATCCGCACCGAGATCCCCGACCCGATCGCGGCGAAGGAGGCGATGCTCGCCACCAACTTCCACTGGGGCATCCACGCCTGGGCGATCTACGGATCGACCGCGCTGACCATCGCCTATTTCACCTTTCGCCGCGGCACGCCCATGCTGGTGAGCGCGCCGATGCGCCACGTCTTCGCCGGCGAGCGCTGGGTGCGGACCGTGGGCTGGGTGTCCGACTTCATGGCGATCGTGGCCATCGCCATCGGGGTCGGCGGTTCCATGGCGATGGGCGTCTTCCAGGTGGCCGACGGGATCGACGTGATGGCGGGCGGCGAGGCGGCGGCGCCGTGGCTCGTGGCGGCGGTCTTCGCGGCGATGGTCGCGGCCTATGTGCCGCCGCTGCTCACCGATCTCGGCAGCGGGATGGCGCGGCTCTCGAACGCCGCCATGGCGATCGCCATCGGCCTCGTGGTCTACACCGTGGTACTGGGGCCGACGCAATTCCTGCTCAACTCGGTGGTGCAGAGCTTCGGCGACTATGTGACGGCGGCGATCCCGCGCGGGCTCAACACCTTCACCTTCTTCGAGGACGCGGTGGGCCGCTGGTTCAGCGACTGGACCCTCACCTACATGGTCTGGTGGATCGCGTGGGGCCCGTTCGTCGGCGTCTTCGTCGCGCGGATCTCGCGGGGCCGGACGATCCGCGAATTCGTGCTCGGCGTGCTGGTCGGGCCGACGATCTTCTCGGTCGTCTGGTTCGGCGCCTTCGGCGGGATCGGGCTCTTCGAGACGCTGCGCGGCGGGGGCGAGCTTCTCGCCGTCACCGAGACGACCGTCGAGCGGGCGACCTTCGCCCTGCTCGAACGGCTGCCGCTCACCACGCTGACGACGCTCGCGACGATCGTGGCGGCCTTCCTCTTCATCGTGACGAGCGTGGTGAGCGCGGCCTTCGTGCTCGGCACCTTCTCGACGGGCGGCGACCCCGACCCCGCGCCGCGGATCCGGCTGATCTGGGGCGCGCTGCTCGGCGTGCTGGGCGCGGCCATGGTGCTCTCGGGCTCGGTCGACGCGATCAAGAAGCTGATCGCGCTCGGCGCCCTGCCCTTCGTCTTCATCACGGTGCTGCTGCTCGTCTGCCTCGTCCGGGCGCTCGGGCAGGAGGCCACGCGGGAGGCGGCCGATGCTCGTCGGTGACCTCGTCGACACGCTGCTCAACCTGATCACCTTCGCCTTCGTCGCGGCGATGATCTGGCTGCTGACGCGCCCGCTCGGGCCGGGCGGGCGTCCGCCGGACTGACGCGGCTCAGGTCTCGGGCGTCGCGCCCGGCTCCGGCGCCGGCCCGCCCCCGCCGAGCAGCCGCTTCAGCCGCTCGCGGGCCGACTGGAACACGACGTAGAGCGCCGGCGTCACGAAGATCCCGAGAAGCGTCGCGAGGATCATGCCGCCGGCCACCGAGGTGCCGACCGTGCGCCGCGTGATCTCCGCCGCCCCGCTCGCGAAGACGAGCGGGAGGATGCCCGCCACGAAGGAGAGCCCGGTCATCATCACGGCGCGGAACCGGGTGCGCGCGCCGTCGATCGCGGCCTCGACGATCGCGGCCCCCTCCTCGCGCCGCTGCTTGGCGAACTCGACGATCAGGATCGCGTTCTTGGCGACGAGCGCGATCAGGATCACGAGGCCGATCTGCCCGTAGAGGTCGAAGGAGAGCCCGGCGAGCATCAGCGCCCCGAGCGCGCCGGCCACGCCGAAGGCGACCGACAGCAGCACCGGCACGGGGATCGTCCAGCTCTCGTAGAGCCCGACGAGGAAGAGATAGGCGAAGAGCAGCGAGAAGGTGAGGATCGCCGCCGTCTGTCCCGCTGCCTCGATCTCCTGGAGCGCGGTGCCGGTCCATTCGTAGCCGTAGCCCTGCGGCAGCGCCTCGGCCGAGACATCCTCCATCGCGGCGAGCGCGGTGCCCGAGGCGACGCCGGGCGCCGGGCTGCCGTTGATCGTGACCGACCGGTAGTTGTTGTAGCGGATCACCGATTGCGGGCCGAGCACGTAGTCGACGCTGGCGACCGCCGGCAGCGGCACCATGCCGCCGTCGCGGTTCCTGACGTGCAGGCGGTCGAGATCCGGCACCGCGTCGCGGTCGCCCTCCCCGGCCTGCATGTTGACCTGCCACGAGCGGCCGAAGAGGTTGAAATCGTTGACGTAGAGCGATCCGAACGTGCCCTGCAGCGCGGTGAACAGATCGCGGACCGAGACGCCGAGCGTCTGCAGCCGGTCGCGGTCGATCTCGAGGAAGAGCTGCGGCGTGTTGGCCGAGTAGGTGGAGAAGGCGGCGCCGAGGCGCGGGTCGGAATTGGCCGCGATGGTCAGGCCGGTCGCGACCTGCGCGAGATCGGCCGGCGAGCGCCCCTCGAGATCGAGGAGCTGGTACTCGAAGCCCGAGCCGGTGCCGAGACCGATGATCGGCGGCAGGTTGAAGGCGAAGATCTGCGCCTCGCGCACCCGCGCGCCGAGCCGCTGCGCCGCCTCGATGATCGCGAAGGCGGTCTCGCCGGAGCCGCGCTCCTCGAAGGGCTCGAGGACGACGGCCATGAAGGCGCTGTTCGGGGTGACGAGCCCGTCGAGGATGCTGTAACCGCTGGCGCCCACGATGTCGGAGACGCCGTCGAGGGCGGCGATCTCGGCGCGGTAGGCCTCGAGCACCGCATCGGTGCGGTTGACCGACGAGCCCTCGGGCAGCCGGACCTCGACCATGAAGGCGCCCTGATCCTCGGCCGGCAGGAAGCCCGTCGGCACCGTGGCGAAGAGCGCGCCCGAGGCGCCGAGCGCGCCCGCGAGCAGCACGAGCCCGATCACCGAGCGCCGGGCGATGGCGGCCGCGACGCTGGTGTAGCGGTCGCGCGTCCAGTCGATCCCCTGCGAGATGCGCGCGAGCACGCCGCGCCCCTCGCCCGTGCGCCGGCGCAGGAGGAGCCCGCAGAGCGCCGGGCTGAGCGTGAGCGCGTTGATCGTGGAGATCACCACCGAGACCGAGACCGCGACGGCGAACTGCTGGAAGAGCTGCCCGGATATGCCGGGGATGAAGGCGACCGGCACGAAGACCGAGAGGAGCACGAGGGTGGTGGCGATCACCGGGCCGGTGATCTCCTGCATCGCCTGGCGGGCCGCCTCGGGCGGCGCGAGATCCGGGTTCTCCGAGAGCACGCGGTCGCAGTTCTCGACGACGACGATGGCGTCGTCGACCACGGTGCCGATGGCGAGCACGAGGGCGAGCAGCGAGATCGTGTTGAGCGTGAAGCCCATGGCGAGCAGCACCGCGAAGGTGCCGATCAGCGCCACCGGCACGGCCGCGACCGGCACGAGCGTCGCCCGCACGCTGCCGAGGAACAGGAACACCACCAGCACGACGAGGGCGAAGGCCTGCACCAGCGTGACCTGAAGCTCCTCGATGCTGGCCTCGACGAAGGTGGTCAGATCGTAGGCCACGTCGTAGGTCACCCCGCCGGGGGCGTTGGCGGTCAGCCGGTCGAGCGTCGCGCCCACCCCCTCGGCGATGGCGAGCGCGTTGCCGCCCGGCGACTGGTAGATGCCGATCAGCACGGTCGGCTGGCCGTTGAAGGTCGCGATCGCGTCGTAGTTCTTGGCGCCGAGCTCCACCGTCGCGACGTCGCGCACGCGCACGAAGGACCCGTCGGGCTCGGCCCGGATCACGACCGCGCCGAACTCCTCCGGCTCGGACAGCCGGCCCTGCGTGACGAGATTGAGCTGGAACACCGGATCGTCGGTCAGCGGCTGCGCGCCGACGCGCCCGATCGCGGCCTGCACGTTCTGCTCGCGCAGCGCCGCCACCACGTCGTTCGGCGTGAGGCCGAGATTGGTCAGCCGGTCGACGTCGAGCGTCACGCGCATCGAGTAGTCGCGCGCGCCGATCACGCTGACATCGCCGATGCCGGGCACGCGCTTCAGCGAGTCGACGAGGTTGATGCTGGCATAGTTCGACAGGAAGAGCGCGTCGAACGCGTCCTCCTCGTCGTAGATCGCGATCAGCTGGAGCAGCGCCGCGGAGGACTTGCGCACGGTGACGCCGGTGGCGTTCACCTCGGACGGCAGCTGCGCGGTGGCCGCGCTCACGCGGTTCTGCACGTTGACCGTGGCGATGTCGGGGTCGGTGCCGACGGCGAAGGTGACGGTGAGCGAATAGCTCCCGTCGGCGCCGCTCGTCGACTTCATGTAGATCATGTCCTCGACGCCGATCACCTGCTGCTCGATCGGCTGCGCCACCGTCTGCTCGACGACCTCGGAGCCGGCGCCGGGATAGAAGGCGGTGACCTTCACCGTGGGCGGCACGATCTCGGGAAACTGCGCCACGGGCAGGCGGCCGAGCGCCACCAGCCCCGCGATGGTGATGACGATCGAGATGACGAGCGCGAGGCGGGGGCGCTCGATGAAGACGCTCGAGAGCACGGGGTCAGCCGCCCGAGGCCGCGCTCTGCGCCATGGCGGCGTCGACGGTGATGCCGGGGCGCACCTTGTTGAGGCCCTCGGTGATCACGAGCTCGCCCTCCTCGAGGCCGGACCGGATCACGCTGCGCCCGCGCGTGACGCGCGCGACCTCGACCCGGCGCATCTCGACGGCCGAGTCCGCGCCCACCACCATCACGAAGGCGCCGACCTGGTCGCGCGCCACCGCCTGCTGCGGCACGCTGAGCACGAGGCTCTCCTCGGCCGCCTCGAGCTCGACCCGCACGAGGCCGCCGTCGAGCAGGATGCCGTCGGGATTGTCGAACACCGCGCGCACGGTCACCGTGTCGGTGCCGGGCGCCACCTCCGCGTCGATGAAGTCGATCCGGCCCGGGTGGTCGTAGACCGCGCCGTTCGGAAGCACGAGCGACACCGCCGTCTCGCCGGCGGCGTCGCTGCCCGCGGTCCGGTCGCGGTAGTTGAGCAGCAGGGCCGAGGCGACGGGGAACTCGACCGACATCGGGTCGAGCCGCGTGAGGGTGGTCAGCGCGCCGCTCTCGGGGCCGACATAGGCGCCGATGTCGAAGCGCGTCAGGCCGACCACGCCGTCGAAGGGCGCCGTGATCTCGGTGTAGGCGACGTCGAGCTCGGCCCGCGCGAGCTGGCCCTTGAGCCGCTTGATCTCGCCCTCGACCTTGCCGAGATTGGCGAGGGCGACGTCGAGCTCGGACTGCGCGATCGTCTGGCGCTCGACGAGCTGGGCCTTGCGGTCGCGCTCGATCTCGGCGAGGCGGAGCTCGGCCTCCGCCGAGGCGATGGCCCCGCGGATCTGCTCGACCTCGGCGCGGTAGGCGTCGGCCTCGATGCGGTAGACGAGCGCGCCCTCGCGCAGGATCGCCCCCTCGGCGAACCCGATCTCCTCGAGAAAGCCCGGGACGCGGGCGCGGATGTCGATCTTCTGCGTGGCGACGAGCCGGCCGGTGAAGCCCGCGCTCGGGCGGAGATCGGACGTCTCGGCGGGGGCGACGGTCACTGCCGGCGCCGGCCGCCCCTCCTGCGCCGCGGCCCACGGCCCGGCGAGCGCGAGGGCGGCGAGGAGGCAGGCGGCCCGGGCGACAGCCCGCGGGAAGGCGGATGGGAACGGCGTCACGGCATCCCTCGTCTTGCTCGGGCGCGGGCCTCGGCCCGCGCGCGGCCCCATCCTTCACGGCGGCCGCGAAAAGGCCAGTGAATTCTCGCGCGGGCCTCCATCGGGGCGACGACGTGCCCTAGAGCCCGAGCGCCTCGAGCGTCGCCGGGCCGGCCACGCCGTCCGGCGCGAGGCCCGCCTCCTCCTGGAAGGCGCGGAGCGCGCGGTCGGTCCCCGGACCAAAGATGCCGTCCGGCGTTCCCACCGGGTAGCCGAGATCGGCCAGCGCCTGCTGCAGCGCGCGCACGTCCTCGCCGCGGAGCTGCGGCGAGGTCAGCCGCAGGTCGCGCGGCCCGGCGGGCAGCGGCGGGGCCGCCCCGTCCACCAGCTCGTCCGGCTCGGACACGATCTCGTAGACCTGCTCGTCCTCGTAGACCGTCGCGCGGTAGAGCACGCCGTCGCAGAGGATGAGGGTCTCGCCTTCGGAGACGATGCGCTCGCACTCCTTGTCGTCCGGGAGGGTCGCCACGTAGACGAGCGTCGCGCCGGCGACCGCGGCCGTGAAGTACCAGCCCCAGCGCGGATACCAGTAGTAGCTGCCCCAGCGCCAGTGCGGCGGCCGGTAGAAGGGCGGGCGGAAGGCCGGCGGGCGCCAGGCCGGGGGCCGCCAGTAGGGCGGGCGCCAGCCCGGCGGACGCCCGGCGAT
>CAZWDE010000145.1:0-7942 GCA_964632555.1 uncultured Limibaculum sp. | reverse complement strand
CAGATGCAGATGATCTTCCAGGACCCCTATTCCTCGCTCAACCCGCGGATGACGGTCGGCCGCATCGTCGCCGAGCCGATCCGCTTCCACGGCCTCGCGAGCGCGGCGGAGGCGCGCGAGATCGTCGGCGACCTGCTCGATCACGTGGGCCTCGGCGCCGCGGCGGCGAAGCGCTACCCGCACGAGTTCTCGGGCGGCCAGCGCCAGCGCATCTCGATCGCGCGCGCGCTGGCAACCCGCCCGCGGTTCCTGATCTGCGACGAGCCGACCTCGGCGCTCGACGTCTCGATCCAGGCGCAGATCCTCAATCTCCTCAAGGACCTGCAGGAGGAGCTCGGCCTCACGCTGCTGTTCATCTCGCACGACCTGCCGGTGATCCGGCAGATGTGCGACCGCGTGGCGGTGATGAAGGAGGGCCGGATGCTCGAGCTCGCCGAGACCGAGCGGCTGTTCGAGGCGCCGGAGACCGACTACGCCAAGCACCTCCTGCGGCTGATGCCGCGGATGGAGCGCGCCACGGCGGCGTGACGCGCTCCCGGGCCTCAGGCGAAGAGGCTCTCCTCGAAGGCGAACTGCTCGCCCCCTTGCGTCAGGTCGAAGCTCTCGGCGATCACCCGGTCCGCCGCGCCGTCCCCGTCCGTGTCGATGCCGATCTCGAGGGCGATCGTCACCGCCTCGGCCGGCGCCTCGACCGTCACCTCGGCGAGCTCGAAGCCCGTGGCGGTGGCCGAGAGATCGCCGAGCCCGAGCGCGTCGAGCTCCGAGGCGAGCTCCGCCCCCTCGGCGTCGAGCGCGGCGACGTCGAAGGAGACGGGCGCGCCGCCCTCGGTCACCTCCGGATCGCCGTCGGCGATGATCTCGCGGAGGCCGAAGGGCGCCATGTCGAAGACCCGAACCCCGTCCGGCTGGAGCTCGTCGAGCACCGCCCCCTTCTCGAAGAAAAGTCCCGCCTCGACGATCACGATGTCCTGGTTGTTGTCGAGGCTGTCGACGAAGACGATGTCGAGATCGGTGGCGACGCCCGCGATCGCGAACTGGTCGGTCCCGCTCTCGCCCGGCAGCAGCACCTCGGTGACCGGCACCGCCGCGTCGAGGAGCGCGGGGTCGACCGTCTGCGAGGTGAGCGAGGGGTAGTCGGTCGGGTCGAAGAGGAAGGCGGTCGCGGGGTTCGCCCCGTCGCCCGGGTCGTAGAGCAGCACCGGGTCGACCTGGCGGATCGGGCTGCCGTCCGCCGTCAGCGAGGCGGGCACCGCGGCCGGGTCGACCCCCGGGTCGAGCAGGAAGACCTCCGGCCCGTAGTCGGCCGTCACGATCTTGATGATGCCCGCCGACTGGTCGAAATACGGCACCTGGAAGATCCCGCGCTGGTTCAGCGCGAGCTGGTTGAAGTCGACCTCCGGGAAGACGACCGCTCCGGTGTCCGCGTCCACCACCGTGCCGGTGCCGTCGGCGAAGACCGTGCCGATCTCGAGCGTCTGGCCCGGCGCCGCGGCGGCGTCGATCACCGCCGAAAGGTCCACGGGCTCGCGGTGGAAGAACGCGCCCTCGAGCTTCACGCCGAGCTTGCGCCCGTCGATCTCCACCACGTTGTCGGTCGCGCCCGAGACGCGGAACTCGAAGAGCCCCGTGGTGATCGCCCCGAACTCGGGCGAGAGGGGATCGCCCGGCTCGGCCACGATCCCGAGGCGCCCCGGCACCACGCTGTCGCCCACGCCGTCGCCGAGCGCCGCGATGTTGGCGTTGAGCGTGTCGGAATAGCCGGTCGAGGCGGTGAGCAGGATCGTCTGGTTGGTGTCCTTGCCCTGCGCCCCGAGCCAGGCGGCGGCGTCGGCCAGCGCCTCGCCCACCGAGATCGTGTCGGCGAACTCGGCCGGGCTGTCGAAGACCTGCGCGAACAGCCCGCTCGCGCCGAGATCGCCCGCCGCGGCGGCGATGGCGGCGGCGGTCAGCGGCTGGCCCGTGGTGTCGGTCTCGATCACCCGGGCGCGCGAGGGGCCGCCGTCGTCGCGCGCGTTGGTGAAGACCACGATCTCCTGGTCGCCGCGGCCCTCCCCGGTGAGCTTCACCGCGAGATCGGCGAGGCTCGCGAGCGCGGCGTCGACCTCGGTGCCGACCGCGCCCGAGCCGTTGCCGTCGAGATTGCCGAAGCCCTGCGTGTTGGCGGCCTCCGACGAGACGTCGATGATCACGGCGATCGCCTGCGTCTCGACCGCCCGCGTCTCGATCGCGCCGGAGAGCGCAATTCGGTCGGTGACGAGGCCGGCGTCGATGTCGGTCCGGGTCTCGCGGATGCCGAGGACGATCTCGCCCGAGACGCCGGTCGCGTCGACGTCGCTGTCGGCCGCGCGGTCGGCGCCCTGTCCCGCGAGCGTCACCGAGAAGCCGGTCGGCGCCGCGAGGCGGAGCTGGTAGGTGCCGTCCGTCAGGCCCTCGAAGGCGTAGAGCCCGTCGGCGTCGGTCGTGGTGCCGAGCCCGGTGGCGACGAAGGCCCCGCTCGCGTCCTTGCGGAAGAGCTCGAGTTCGACGCCCGCCGCGCCGCGCTCGCCCGCGTCCTGGAGGCCGTCGCGGTCGGTGTCGATCCACACGCGGTCGCCGATGGCGCTCTCGGCGACGCGCACGAGGCCCGCGTCGTTCGAGAGGTCGGTCGCGCCGCGGCCGAGATCGATGCCGGCGATGCGGCCCGTCTGCCCCTCGACCGAGGCGAGCGGCACGTCGCTGTCGGTCGCGTCCGTGGCGGCCGGGGCGTTGGAGGCCGTGAACGCGTAGCCCTCGGGCGCCGTGATCGCCACGTCATAGGGGCCCGCCGCCAGCCCCTCGAAGCGGTAGAGCCCGTCCGCGTCGGTGGTCGTCGTCGCCACCGCGACGCCGCCCGCGAGGAGCGCGACCGCGACGCCCGCGAGGCCGGCCTCGCCGGGGTCCTGCACGCCGTCGCCGTCGGCGTCGAGCCACACGCGGTCGCCGATGACGCCGGTCATCGGGTCGGGCGCCACCAGCCCCGCGTCGATGTTCGGGTTCACCTCGCCGATGCCGAGGGTGACGCGCGCCGAGCCGGCCGCGTCGACATCGCTGTCGATCTCGTCCGGGCCCTGGCCACGGGGCGCGAAGACAAGGCCGTCCGGCGCCGTCACCTCGACCCGGTAGTCGCCGCTGACGAGCCCCGCGAAGCCATAGACCCCGAGCGGCGCGGCGGCGCCGTCGCCGGTGACGTCGGTCGCGACAAGCGTCTCGGTCGCGCCCTCCACGCGGTAGAGCGACACGAGGACGCCCGCGACGCCCGCCTCGAGCGTGCCGTCGGCCCGCAGGTCGCGCACACCGTTGCCGTTCTCGTCGAGGAAGACGAGATCGCCGAGGAAGCCGCGCGCGACGCCCGCGTCGATCTCGGCCGCGCCGCCGGGGGCGAGGCTCACGCCCGCGCGGCCGTCGGCGCCCACATCGCTGTCGCGGCTCTCGTCGTCGGGGCCGCCGGCGTCCTGCGCAGTAAACTCCGAACCCGCGACGGGGTTGACCACCTCGACCGTGTAGTCGCCCGCGGCCAGCGCGTCGAAGGCGTAGACGCCCGCGGCGTCGGTGACCGCGGTCTCCACCACCGCGCCCGTGGCGTCGAGCAGCCGCACCGTCGCGCCCTCGAGCACGCGGTCCTCGCCGTCGAAAAGGCCGACCGCGCCCGAGAGGTCCTCGAACACCCTGCCCGAGATGGTGCCGCCCACGAGCCCGGCGTCGATGTCGGAGAGCCGCTGGCCGAGCCCGAGCGCGATCGGGTCGGTGAGACCGGTCGCGTCGACATCGCTGTCGCGCGCGTCGTCGCCCGCGTCCTTGGCCGTGAAGGCGAAGCCCGCCCGGTCGAGCACGGCGACGCGGTACTCGCCGGCGAGCACGTCGGCGAAGGCGTAGGCCCCGCCCGCGTCCGTCACGGTCTCGGCGACCGTCGCGCCGGCGGCGTCGAGGAGCGCGACGCGCAGACCGGAGACACCGCCCTCGGCGTCGCCGCGCAGCCCGTCGGCGTCGGCGTCGAAGAACGCACGGCCCGCGATGGCGCCCGCCGTGTAGCCCGCATCGACCGTCGCCGCGCCGCCCTCGGCGATCTCCACGGTCGCGCGGCCGGCCGCGTCGACATCGCTGTCGCGGGCGTCGTCGCCGGCGTCCCGCGCCGTGAACTCGCGGGCGGGCGCGCCGGCGAACACCACGGTGTAGGTGCCGCCCGGCAGGAGATCGAAGGCATAGGCGCCGGCCGCGTCCGTCGTCGTGGCGGCGACCGTCGCGCCGCCGGCGTCGAGCAGCGTGACCGCGATCCCGGGTTTCAGCGCCTCCGCGTCGGCCCTGAGCCCGTCGCCGTCGGCGTCCTCGAAGGCGAGGCCCGAGATCGTGCCGGTGGGCGGCGCGGCCTTGCCGACCACGGTGATGGTGGCCGTCGCCTCGGCGGTCGAGGTGCCGTCGGTGATCTCGTACACCAGCGCGAAGGAGCGCGCCTCGCCCTCGGCGAGCCCCGCGAAGTCGGTCGGCTCGAAGCGCATCGCGCCGTCGGCGGCGAGCGTCAGGAGCCCGCGATGGGCGGTCGCGCCGTCGGTCAGCGTCACCCCCACCGCCTCACCGAGCGACGCCGCCCCGTCGAGGCTCGCGGCGAAGCCGCCCGGGTCCGCGCCCTCGGCGATCCGGAAGCCCGTGACCGTGAGCCCCGCGGGATCGGCGCCGTCGGCCACACCGCCCGAGACGGCGAGCTCGCCGATCCGGCGGGCCAGCGCGTCGCCCGCGACGAGATCGGCCCCGGCGAGCGTCTCGTCCTCGTGGATCGCGTAGGCGTCGTCCGCCGCGCCGAGGGTCACCGCGGGCGGCTGGCCCTCGCCCGCGCCCGTCACCGCGAGCACCACCTCGGCGGTCGCGGTTTGCGGCTGGCCAACCACGATGTTGTCGATGGCGCCGGAGCCGACCAGTTCGAGCTCGAGCGCGACGACGCCGGCGCGGCCCTCGGGCCCGAAGCTCTGGGTCTTGGCCTCGCGATCGGCGGTGGTGATGGCGGCGACGCTCTCGACGCGGCCGTCGGCATATTCGATCGTCCAGCGCGGGCGCTCGCCGTTCTTCTCCTCGATGTCGATCAGGTCGACCGAATAGAGCGTGCTCGGCCCGTCGAACTCGATCCGCATGGTGCCGCCGCGGGCGTTGTCGTCGGGCGCCGCGCCGTCCGAGAGGCTCTCCTGGATCATCAGCACGTTGGAGAGCTCGCCCGAGACCGCGGCCATGAGGTCGTCGTCGCGGCCGAACTGGCGGCTGTCGTAGAGGCGGGCGGCGTTGGGCGGCGCGGCCTCGTCCATGTCCTGCGCGCGCACCGCCCGGATCGCCGCGACGCCCGGGAGCGTCGCGCCCTCGAGCCAGGCGCCGCCGGCGAGGCCCTCGAAGTCGATCACCCGGGTCGGGCCCGTGACGGGCGTCTCGATCGTGTAGGAGAAGGTCGCGCTCACGCGGTCGCCCGCGTCGAGCTCGAGCGCCGCCGCCCCGTCGGGCTGGAAGAGGAGGTTGCCGAAGAGGTCGACCGTCGCGGTGCCCCCGATCGCCTTGCCGCCGCCCTCGAGCGTCAGCGCGAAGGCCTCGCCCGGCGCCACCGCGCGGCCGTCGACCGCGAGGCCGACGAGCCGGATCGGGTCGCCGTCCGGATCGCGGTCCGCGAGGCCGGTCGCGGGGTCCGGGTCGGTCAGGATGTTGGCCGAGATCGCGCCGTCCTCGGCGGTCTCGTAGGCGTTGTCCTCGGCGATCGGGCCCGCGTCGAGCGCGGCCGGCGCGGCCGGCGCCGGCGCCGCGCCGAGCGGATCGCTGAGCGCGGCGAGCAGCTCGCCCGCCGAGAGCGCCAGATAGCCGACCGTCTCGGTCGTGTGCCCGGTCTCGCCGTCGGCCGACTGCTCCTCCTCGACGAAGACCGTCGCGCCGGTCGCGCCGAGGCTGACGCCGCGCACGGTCGAGGTGTCGCCGCCGTCATGGCTCTGCATCTGCGCGAGGAACACCGCGTCCTCGACGGTCTCGCCGAAGTCGATCGTCGTCTGGCCGTGGCGCACGGTGTCGCCGGTGTCGCCGGCCACCAGATCCGCACCCGGCGCGATCGCGATCACCGCCACCGTCTCGTCGGCGTGGGCGCGGTCGGCCTCCTCGCCCTGCAGCTTGAGGCGGAAGCCCGTCGCGGTCACGTCGTCGATCCGGGTGGTCACCGCGCTCGCGTCGTTGGTCGTCACGGTCTGCGCGAGCACCACCGGCGCGGCCTCGAACGGGCGGTCGTAGTCGTAGCTGCGGAAGGCGTCGGTCGCCGCGACGTGCTCCGCGACGATCACCGAGCCGTCGTCGAGCGTGTGCACGCCCTCGCTGACCGCCAGCCACGAGACCGACTCGACCGCGTGCGCCCCGTCGAGATAGTCCCACTCGTCGAGCTGGAAGCTGAAGCCCGTCGCGTCCACCGCGCGCGCGCGCACCGTCACCGGGTCGGACCCGTTGGCGGTGTTGACCATCAGCACCACCACCGCGTTCTCGATCGCGCGGCCGAACTCCACCCGGTGCCACTCGGCCGCGTGATCCTGCCCGATCTCCACCCGGCCCGCCTCGCCGATCACCGTCGCGGACCCGCCCTCAATGCCAGACATGCTCGTCTCCCATCACCCGGAGGCGCCGCGTCGCCCTCCCCCTGTTCGACTGCGCCGGTCGGATCGACGGGGCCCGGGCGCCGAGGCGCCGCCGCGGGACGCGCCGCGCGGGACCGTGGCCCGACGCGCGCGAGCGCGCGGTCGCGGCCGTCCGTCGATGTCACGGATTTCCGTCTGCCAAACGCGCCGCGCGCTTCCCCGCGGCCGTCACGCTCACGCCGGGGTCACGCGACGCGACGCCGACCGCTCGGCGTCCTCGGGGCGTCGCGACCCCACCCGCAGAGGTTGTGCCGAAGATTCGTGACGCAATCAAGGCGCGACCGAGGACGGGACACCGGCCGCCCCGCGGGCGGAGTTCTGCGTCGCCAAGCCCGGGCCTTCATGCTACCCATCGGAAAACACAAGACCGGGGGACAGCCATCATGACCAACACGACCACGCGCGACGTCGGGATGGGACTCGTCGGCGCCCTGATCCTCGCGATCCTGCTCCTCGTCATCAACGCGGTCTCCGGAGCCGGCGTGGCGCGCCTCTTCGGGGCCGTGCCGGCCGAGCGGGTGGCCGAGCTCGAGGCGCGGGTGGCGGCGCTGCGCAGCGACCTCGACGCGCGGCCGGTGCCGGAGAAGGGCGATCCGGGGCCGCAGGGCCCGCAGGGCGAGCCGGGGCCTCAGGGCGAGCGCGGCCCCGAGGGCCCCGTGGGTCCCGCGGGCCCGCAGGGCGAGCCGGGACCCGAGGGGGAACCGGGCCCGCAGGGCCCCATGGGTCCCGCAGGCCCGCAGGGCGAGCCGGGACCGCAAGGCGATCCGGGCCCGCAAGGGGAGCCCGGTCCGGTCGGGCCCGCCGGGCCCGCCGGCACGCAAGGCGAGCCGGGCCCACAGGGCGAGCGGGGGCCCGAGGGCTCCGTGGGTCCCGCGGGTCCGCAAGGCGAGCCGGGACCCGAGGGGGAACCGGGCCCGCAGGGCCCCATGGGTCCCGCAGGCCCGCAGGGCGAGCCGGGACCGCAAGGCGAGGCGGGGCCGCAGGGCGAGACCGGTCCGGTCGGACCCGCCGGGCCCGCCGGCCCGCAAGGCGACCGGGGACCCGAAGGATCGGCCGGGCCCGCCGGACCGCAGGGCGAGACGGGGCCGCCGGGCGAGCCCGGTCCGGTCGGGCCGGCCGGCCCGCAAGGCGAGCCCGGACCGGCCGGACCCGCGGGACCGCAGGGCGAGCCCGGTCCGCAGGGGCCCGCGGGCGAACGCGGCGAACCGGGCCCGGAGGGGCCGCGCGGCGAGCCGGGTCCGCAGGGGCAGGAGGGCGCGCCCGGGCCGCCGGGGCCGCCGGGGCCG
>CAZWDE010000144.1:0-7970 GCA_964632555.1 uncultured Limibaculum sp. | reverse complement strand
CCTGGCGGCTGCCGGCGGCGCTCGGGGCGGCGGTGCAGGCGGCCCGCCTCGGTCTCGGGCACCGCGCCGGGCGGCTCTCCCCGCGCCTCGTCCGCGCGCCGCTCGACCGTCAGGCCGAGCGCCTCGCCGAACGGGCCGCGCGGCTGCGCCCCGCTGCCGAGCGCCGCCTCGCCGAGGCCGCCGAGCGCGTCGCGGGACTCCGCCGGCTCCTCGAGACGCTCGGCTACCGCCAGACCCTCGCGCGCGGCTTCGCGGTGGTGCGCGACGGCTCGGGCGGCGTTCTGACCCGCGCCGCGGGCATCGGTCCCGGCCAGCCGCTCGAGATCGAGTTCGCCGACGGGCGGGTCGACGCCGCCACCCCGGGCCGTGCCCGGCGGCCGCGCCGCGCGCCCCCGGCGCAGCCCACGCTGTTCGACGACGAGGACGGCTGACCCCGCCAGCGGAGACACGAGAGATGCCCAGGGGATACCGGGTGGCACCTGTGCGGGTGACCGGGGCGGCCGCCCTGTCACCGCGAGGCGAACGCCCGGCCCCTGAAAAGCATCGGCGCGCGCTTCCTTGCCCGCCGCGAGGGCCGAGCGCGAGGCCTGCATCGTCGTCGCGGGCGTCGACTGAGCGCCTCAGACCGCCGGCGCGCCGCAGACGAGGGGCACGCGGGTGCGGCGGGCGACCGTGATCTCGAGCTCGGGGCCGATCTCGAGCGGCCGGATCAGCCGGGCCATCACCTCGGTCCCGTCGCGCAGGAAGCGCCAGCAGATCGGCGGATCCCCGTCCGGATAGGTGAAGCAGATCTGCGCCCCGCGCGCCTCCCACACGCCGTCGGTGCAGGCCCCGCCGTGGAAGCGCCAGACGGTGCGGTCGCCCTCGTGAAAGGTCTCGGCGCCGTAGGGCCGGCCGTTCCGCTCGAAATGCAGCGTCCACCCCTCGACATAGGCGCGGAACTCGGACGGGCTCATCACCTGCCAGTCCGCGGCGCGCAGCGGCGGGGCGACGGCGAGGAGCACCAGGGCGAGGAGGGCGATCCGGGTCATCGGGCGATCCTGAAGCGGGCCTCGACGGGCGCGAGGCAGAGACGGTCGGAGCACAGCTGGAGCGTGAGCGCGACCACCTCGGCCTCGGGCGCGACGGCGAGGTCGAGCGCGCCGTCGTAGACCCGGATCGGCGCCTCGGCGAAGCCCGCCCGGAAGCTCGCGCCCTCGGGCCAGTCGACCCGCGCGCCGTGCGCCGCGGCGCCGACGAGATCGGCCGCGCCGGGATCGGCCGCGTTCAGGTGCCAGCCCGGATCGATCCGCAGCGCGAGCCGCCAGCCGGGCCCGGCGCGGCGGAGCGCGAGCGCCAGATGCCCGTCGGCGAGCAGCCGGCGATAGCCCGACTGGCCCTCGCCGATCATGCGGGCCGCCATCAGCGCCTCGGGCCTCAGCACCGGCATCTCGCGGAGCGCGCCCGAGAGCGCCGCGGTCAGCTCGCGCGCGGCGAGCGCGATGGCGGGCTCGGCCATGGCGCCGACGCGGCCGAGCAGCTCGAGCGCTGAGCTCTCGCCGGTGGGCGTGGCGCCGTCGGCCATCTCGTAGACCGGGCCGAGCGGGCCGTCCTCCGCCGCCATGCGGAGCCGCCCCTCGGCGCCGAGGAAATCGCGCAGGATCGTGTGCGCGAGCGCCTTCGCCCGGTCGCGCCAGCGCGCCGCGCCGGTCGCCTCGAAGAGCGCGAGGCAGCCGAGCCCGAACCAGGCGTGGTCCTCGAGCTGGCCGCGCTCGAGCGCGCGCCCCTCGGCCCAGAGCCGCCAGAGGCGGCCGCCCTCGGCGCCGTCGCCGTCGTCCCAGAGCCGCGCCCAGACCGCGTCGGCGGCGCGGGCGGCGGTCTCGGCGAGATCGGGCCGGGCGAAGGCCGCGGCGCCGTCCGCGAGCGCGCGGATCATCAGCCCGTTCCAGCCCGCGATCACCTTGTCGTCGCGGATCGGGCGGGCGCGCGCCGCGCGGGCCTCGCGCAGCCGCTCCAGCACCCGGTCGAGCCGCGCCCAGTCCGGCTCCGCCCCGGGCTCGAGATGGGCGACCGGGCCGACCTCGCCGACCGGCTTGCCGAGCCCGAGCGTCTCGACCGCCCAGTCGCCGTCCTCCGCGCCGAGCGCCGCGCGCGCCTCCTCCGGCGTCCAGAGGTAGAACGCCCCCTCCTCGCGCCGTCCGCTCGCATCCGGGCTGTCGGCGTCCTCGGCGGCGTGGAAGGCGCCCTCGGCGTCGGTCATCTCGCGCGCGACATAGGCGAAGCAGCGCTCGGCGGCGCGGCGCCAGGCGAAGCGCCCGGTCGCCTCCCAGCCCTCGACGAAGGCGCGCGCGAGCTGGCCCTGGTTGTAGAGCATCTTCTCGAAATGCGGCGTGCGCCAGTTGACGTCGACCGTGTAGCGGTGAAAGCCGCCGCCCGCATGGTCGTGGATCCCGCCGGCCGCGATCGCCTCGAGGCTCCGCGCGGCCATGGTCAGCGCCGCCTCGTCGCCCTCGCGCCGCCAGCGGTCGAGGAGGAACAGCAGAAACGTTTCCTGCGGGAACTGCTGCTGCTCCGAGAAGCCGCCATGCGCGGCGTTGTGCATCCGTCCGAGATGCGCCGCGCAGGCCGCCGCGGTCTCGGCCCCCGGCGGCTCGGCCCCGGCCTGCGCCATCCGGGTCTGGCGGCGGATCCCCTCGGAGAGCCGCGCCGCCACCTCGTCGATCTGGGCGCGCTGCTCGGCCCAGGCGCGCGAGACCGCTTCGAGGAGGCGGAGGAAATGCGGCCGCGGGAAGTAGGTCCCGGTGTGGAAGGGCACGCCGTCGGGGCGCAGGAACACCGAGTTTGGCCAGCCCGCGTGGCCCTGCTGGAGCTGCGTCGCGGTGATGTAGATCTGGTCGAGATCGGGGCGCTGCTCCCGGTCGAGCTTGACCGGCACGAAGCGCGCGTTGAGCACCGCCGCGACCTCCTCGCTGTCGAAGCTCTCCTCCTCCATCACGTGGCACCAGTGGCACGTCGCGTAGCCCACGGAGAGGAACACGGGCACGTCGCGCGCGCGCGCCTCGGCGAAGGCCTCCTCGCCCCAGGGCCGCCAGTCGACCGGGTTGTGCGCGTGCTGGACGAGATAGGGCGAGGCCTCGCGGATCAGCCGGTTGACGTAGAGCGCCGCGCCGTCGGGGTCCTTGAGGTGGGTGCGCGGCTCGTAGGACGGTCCCCTGGCGGCATAGGCGGCGGCCAGATCCTCCGCGAGGTCGGCGGGGCGCGTGGCGCCCGGCGGGTCGAGCGGCATGGGCGGGCCTCCTCGTGGCGCTCCGGCGGCGGGTTCGGCCGCGCGCGACGGCGGACCGCGATTGTTCGCCGCCGCCCGGGACCATAGTTTAACTGTCGGGTGCTGGCCAGCGCCCGCGCGGCGCCGGGGTGCCGCAACCGCGCGCTGGCCCGGAGCACGCCGCCGAGCGGGAGATCGCATGTTCCGACCGATAGCCAAAACGAGCCTCGCCGTCGCCGCCGCCCTCGCCGGCGCGCTCGCCGCCGGGCCCGCGCCCGCCGGCCCCGAGCCGGCCGCCGACCCGCGCCTGCGGCTCGCGCAGGCGGCCCGGCCGAGCCTCGCGCCGGGTCCGCGCCGCGTCGGCCGGCAGGTGGATGGCGCGGGACAGCCCATCCCCGGGCCACCGGGCGCCGTGCCGCACGAGGACGACGACCGCCGCTACCGCCCGCGCCGGCGCGACCGGCGCGACCGGGCCGGGCAGCTCCTCATCATCACCGACCGGGACTACAGCTTCGACGAGCGGCTCCGCCGGCTGGCGCCGCGGGACCCCGAGCCCGAGGAGCCGGTCGCGCCGACCGACGCGGAGAGCGAGGCCGAGACCGGGCCGCCCGATCCCGGCTCGCCGCGCACCGTGGCGCGCGCCCGCGGCGCGGCGCCGAGGGCCGCGGACTACGAGCTGGGCGCCGCCCTGCCCGACGGGGTTCCGCACGTGACGCTGGACTGGCGGACCTATGGCCTGCCGCGCCCGCCCGAGGGGCTCGTCTACGCCCGCGTCGGGCGCGACGTCCTGCTGATCGACCCGGCGACGCGCGAGGTGGTCGACCGGGTCGAGCCGGGCGGCGCGGAGGGCGGTTGACCGGTCCGCGAGCGGACGCGCGGCCCGTCCTGATCTCTCCGGTTGTCGTGGAGTATCCGAGAAGGTGCCGGGAGGCGCCGCATGGATCGGGCTCCCGACCGCGCCCTCGGGCTGACGATCGCCGCGGCCCCCGGCGGCGTCGCCGGCGCGGGCCGCCCGGGCTCGGGGCGGGTCAACCGCCGCGGGGGCTGGGGGCGGCTCGAGGACCGCCCGCGCGCGCGAGATCCGCGAGATCGCGGGCGCCTTCGCCGCGCTCGCGATGGGGCTCAACGCGCTCGCCACCGCGATCCTGCTGCCCGTCCTCTGGCGCCTCGTCTGCCGAGGCGCCTCAGCCGCCCGCGCGCCCGGCGATCGGCCCCTGCATCAGCTCCTCGACGAAGAGGCTCAGCAGCTGCGGCCGCCCGCTCACGCCCGCCTTCTGGTAGATCGCCGCCAGCTGCGCCTTCACCGTGCCGGCGCGGGTCTCGCGCACCGCGGCGATCTCGGCGGTCGAGAGCCCCTTGATCGCCAGCATCGCCACGTCGCGCTCCGAGGGCGTGAGCCCCCATCCCTCGAAATGCTCCTCGAGGAGGTCGAGAAAGGCGCCCGAGGCGGCGCGGAGCTGGTCCTCGACGCGGCGCTGGCGGAGGAGCAGCCGGCGCACCTCGAGCCCGGTGAAGCCGAGCCCCGCGACGAGGCCGAGCGCCGCCACGAGCTCGACGCCCAGATGCCGCGCGCTCTCCCCGGGGCTTCCGTCCAGCAGGTCGGCCGCCACGTCGCCCACGAAGAAGACCGCGCAGAGCGCCTGCACGGCGAAGAGCGCGGCGAGCGCCCGCACCCGCCGCCCGACGGCGGCGGGCACCGGCGCATCCGGCGCCCGCGTGGCGGGCGCGCTGGCGCCGGGCGTCTGGCTGGCGAGGCTCTCGGGTCCGGGCATCGCCCCTCCGGCTGCGGTGCGCCTGCGCCGAAGCTGGCGGTCGGGCGCGCGTTCCGCAAGCCGTCAGCCGGTCGCGGCACCCCGGCGCGCGGGGCGCCTCCGGCGGGCTCAGCCCTCCTCGGGGGGCGCGGGCTTCCGGCCGGTCAGCATCGCGCGGGCGAGGTTGACGCCCGTGAGGCGCGACTCGAGGACAACCCCCGCCACGTGCAGCGCGGCGGCGGCGAGGCCCAGATTGGCCAGCGTCTCGTGCAGCTCCTCGCCCGCCTCTCCGGGGATCGCCCCGGTCCATGTCGCCATCCCCGTCAGCGCGGTCGCGACCAGCACGGCCCAGAGCGCATAGGCCATCAGCGCCCCGAGCGGGTTGTGCCCGAGATGCGCGCGCGCCCGGCCCGAGAGCCGCTCGGCCGCGTGCGAGAGCGCCGCGCCGGGATCCGGCGGGAAGGCGGCGAAGCGGGCATGGGCGCTGCCGACGATCCCCCAGGCGAGGCGGAGCGAGACGAGCGTCAGGATCGCATAGCCCGCCAGCCGGTGAACCGCGTCGCCCTCCTCGAGCGCCGTGGCGTTCAGCACGAACAGCGCGGCCACCGTCCAGTGCACGATCCGCACCAGCGGGTCCCACACCGCCACCTCGCGGGTCCGCGGCGCGAGGCCGCCCGTTTCAGTCGTCGTCATGGCCGCTCTTCCCATGGTCTCCGTGCTCTCCGGCCTCGGCCCCCTCGCCGTGCTCCGGCGCGGGTCCGGCCCGCTCCACCAGCACCGCGAGCCCGATCGGCACCGCGAGCGCGAGCGCCATCAGGGCGGCGCGCATCGGCGGCGGGGCGTCTCGTGCGTCCTCGGTCATCGCGACCTCCTCTCTGCCTGTGCCGTTGCCGCGGGCCGGGCGTCGCCGCGCCGGCCCGCCGGCGCGCTCAATATTTCCGCTCGATCTTCGTGACGAGGCCGCTCGTCGCGTCGACATAGATCTCGTGGCCCCGCCCGCCGGCGCGGCCGAGCTCGACCTCGAAGCGGCCGTCCTCGCGCTCGATCTCGCGCACGGCGTGGCCCTGCGCCTCGAGCGTGTCGGCGATCTCGGCCGCGCTGGTGCCGAGCCGGTCGCCGACGGCCGGGCGGACGATCGCGGGGCCGCCCGAGCCGGGCGCGGGCTGCGCGGCCTGTCCGGTCTGCGCGGCGGCCCCGGCGATGCCGAGGCTCGCGCCGAGCGCGCCGGCGAGGAGGAAGGTGCGGGCGGCGTGGAGGGGAATGGGCATGGGTCTCTCCCTGGATCTGGCGGGCGGCGGGAGGATCCCGCGCCCCGGTGCCGAGATCGCCGCGGCGGGCCGCCCGCGCCATTGGCCGGAGGGCGGGCACGGGCCCGCCTATGCCGAAGGTTTAGGCGTCCCGGCCACTGGCGCTCTGCCGGCGCGGGCGCTAGGCTCCCCGCGCGAGGCGACGGAGGCGGGCATGGCAGGCAGCGTCAACAAGGTGATCCTGATCGGCAATCTCGGGCGCGACCCGGAGGTGCGCTCGTTCCAGAACGGCGGGCGGGTCTGCAACCTGCGCGTCGCCACCTCGGAGAGCTGGCGCGACCGCGAGACCGGCGAGCGCCGCGAGAAGACCGAGTGGCACAACGTGGCGATCTTCAACGAGAACCTCGTGCGCCTCGCCGAGCAGTATCTGCGCAAGGGCTCCAAGGTCTATCTCGAGGGCCAGCTCGAGACCCGGAAATGGCAGGACCAGCAGGGCCAGGACCGCTACACGACCGAGGTGGTGCTGCGCCAGTTCAAGGGCGAGATGACCTTCCTCGACGGCCGCGACGGGCCGCAGGGCCAGATCGCCGACGACCGCGGGGGCGGCGGCTACGGCGGCGGCGGCGGGGGCGCGCGCTCCGGCGGCGGGCGCGGGCGCGAGGACGCGGACGGCGGGTACGACCGCCCGGGCGGCCCGGGCGGCATGGACGACGACATCCCCTTCTGAGCCGCTGCGGTCTCAGGGGCGCTCGCAGGTCCGGCGGTAATAGGTGAAATGCGCGGGCGCGCCCGGCGGCCCGCGATGCGCCATGGCCGGGTCGTAGGGGAACGGCTCGCGCACCAGCGCGTAGCATCGCGCGAACTCCGGCAGATCGGCGAGCTCGGCGTCGGACAGGAGCGTCGGCGGATCGACCGGCGCCCCCGCGGCGAAGCCCGCGATCACGTAATCGGGGGCGCGCGCGAGGACGTGCGCGCCGTCGCCCTTGGCGTGGCCGTGCACGCGCTGCCACTTGGTGAGGATCGGAACGTCGCGGCGCTTGGCGATCGCGGGCTCGTTGAGCCCCAGCATGTCGAGGAAGCGGTGCCCCGGCGCGTGATAGGGGATGGCGCCCACGGTGTTGAGCGCGACGAGGCTGCCGGCGGGCCAGGTCTCGGCGATGTGGCGCCCCACCATGGTGCCGAAGAAGGCCGCCCCGTCCATCTTGCGCACGCTCCCGGCGGCGTTGCCGAGCAGCACCGCGCCCGCGACGGCGCTCCAGATCGCGGCCTGGCGCGGCCGCGGGAGGCCCGCGGTCTGGCTGGCGAGGAGGAGCGCGGCCGGCAGCAGGAGCGGCACGAGCGGACGCGCGCCGGTCATGTAGTCGGCCCCGGACCAGGCGAGATAGAGCGCCGCGAGCGCCAACGGCATCAGCCCGAGGAGCGCCGCGAGACCGACCGGCCACCGCGCGAGCGCCACCGCCGCCGCCGGGATCGCGAGCCCGACGAGGACCGCGTCGCGCCAGCTGTCGCGCACGAAGGCGAGCGCGCTCTCGAGGCGGAGCGCGAGCGGCACGCCCGCCTTGGCATGGAAGGTGAGCGGCAGGAGCTCGCCGTAGTAGCTCCAGCGCCACGCCATGTGGAGAAGCCCGGCGGCGGCGGGCAGCGCGACGACGATCGCCGCCGCGACGAGCCGGTCGCGCGGGCGTCCCGGGCCCGCGGCGAGCAGCGCCCCGCCCGCGCCGACGGCGA
>CAZWDE010000143.1:0-8004 GCA_964632555.1 uncultured Limibaculum sp. | reverse complement strand
CCGGCCGCTCGGCCGGCTCGCGGCCGGGGCGCGGCTGATGGCGGGCGGCGCGCTCGAGCACCGGCTCTCCGCCGGCGGCGTCGCGGAGACGCTCGATCTGGAGCGGTCGGTCAACCGGCTGGCCGAGCGCGCCCGCACGACGGCCGAGGCGCTCGAGCGGCGCAACGCCCAGCTCGAACGCTCGATCTCGGACCGCACGCGGCAATTCGAGAACGCCCTGGAGGACGCGCGCCGCGCCGAGGCGCGCCGCCGGCGGATGCTGGCCGATGTCAGTCACGAGCTCCGCACGCCGCTCACCATCATCCGGGGCGAGGCCGACGTCGCGCTGCGCGGCGGCCCGAAGACCGACGACGAGTACCGCGACGCGCTGCTCCGCGCCCGCGACGCCGCCGAGCACACCGCCCGCATCGTCGACGACCTGCTGTTCATCGCCCGCACCGAAGGCGGCGAGGCGCGGCTTCGCCTGCGCGAGGTGGAGCTCCGCGGGCTCCTCGACGGCGCGCTCGAGACCTTCCGGCCGGGGCTCGGCGTCACCTCGCACATCCTGCGCGCGCCGATCCTCGCCGACGCCGACCGGCTGCGCCAGGCGGTGCTGATCCTCCTGCAGAACGCGCGGCAATACGGCGGCACCGAGATCGTCGTCCGCCTCGACCCGACGCCCGAGGGCTACCGCATCGCGGTGGAGGACGACGGCCCGGGCATGTCAGACGAGGACAAGGCGATGGCCTTCCAGCGCTATTTCCGCGGCGCCAACGCGTCCGAGACCCATGTCGAGGGGCTCGGCCTCGGCCTGCCCGTCGCGCTCTCGATCGCCGAGGCGCATGGCGGCACGGTGACGCTCGCCGACCGGGAGGGCGGGGGCCTCGTGGCGGCGATCACCGTGCCGCTGAAGCCCCTGCGGGAGACGGTCCGCCCCGCGGCCTGAAGCGGGGCGGGACGCCGCGGCTCAGCGCTCCGAGAAGGCCGGCACCGGGTAGACCGGCTCGGCCGTGCGCACCGCCGGCGGATAGACCACCTCGAGGCTCTCGGGCAGCTTCTGCATCACCACGAACTCCATCGAGACCTGCCGGCCGGTCTCCTCGATCTCGTAGGGCCCGGTCATCACGGTCATCTCGCCCGAGAGATCGAGCGCGGCCTGCTTGAGCGCGTCGGCCTCGAGCGAGCCCGCGGTGCGGATCACCTCCTCGAGCACCACGCCGGCGCCATAGGCGAGCGCGGTCTGGAAGTCGGCCTCGTAGGCCGCGTCCGGGAAGAGCTCGTCGTAGCGCGCCATCATCTCCTCGCGCGAGAGCCCGTGGGTGACCTCCCAGTTGACCTTGGGGTTGAGCAGCGTCTGGCTGAACAGGTAGTTGGCGTCCTGCCCGATCTCGAGGAACTGCGGCTGCGAGCCGTAGAAGATGCCGACGCCGTCGAAATTCGCGCCGAGCTCGCGCAGCTGGCGCGCGATGATCATCTGGTCGCCTTCGTAGGAGGTGGGGTAGAAGGTCTGCGCGCCGCTCGCGAGCGCCTTCTGGATGATCAGCGAGTAGTCCTTGGTGCCGGTGGCGAAAGGCTCGTTCATCGTCACCTCCATGCCGAGCTCCTCGGCGAGCGCGACCGCCCCCTTGGCGATGCCGGCCGGGAACGGCTCGTCGAGATAGGCGATGGCGATCGAGGTGGCGCCCATGGCGTGGAAGGCCTTCACCGTCGGCTGGCCGAGCAGCGAGGCGGCGATCTGCGTGCCCGAGACCACATGCTCGTATCCCTGCTCGTAGATCGAGTCCGCCGAGGCCGACCAGATCATCAGGAACCTGTCGAACTGCTCGGTGGTGTTGGCCGCCGCGCCGGTCAGGGTCGAGCCGAACGGGCCGAAGAGCACGTCGGCGCCCTCCTCCTTGATCAGCGTCTCGTAGACGCGCGGCACCAGCGCCTTGTCCGAGCGGTCGTCGAGCGTGACGAGCTCGACGGGGCGCGTCTCGCCGCCGACCTCGATGCCGCCGCGGCTGTTCACGTCCTCGAGCCAGATCCGCAGGCCCCGCTCGCCCGACTGCGCGGCGAGCGCGAAGCGGCCGGTCTGGCTCACGGTCATGCCGATGCGGATCGGCTCGGCGGCCAGGGCGGGCAGGGCGGCGGCGAGGGCCGCGGCGGCGGAGAGCGCCAGGCCGGTGCGTCGGGTCAGGGTCATGGGATACCTCGTCCTCTCTAGCGGGCCGGCGACTGACCGGCCGGTCGGGGATTGACAAGCCATCATGGGGCCAGATTGAATGCCGACACAACCGGCAATCGCTGCACCCGAGCGCCGATCTCGACAAGTAACGGACCGGGAGTGACGCGCCGATGAGCGAAGCCGTGCCCGCCGCCGCCGAACTGGACCCGACGCGGGGCCGCACGGTGCGCAAGCTGATCTGGTACGGACTGGTGATCGCCACGGTCGCCGTCTGCGCCACGGCGCCGCTGCGCGACGCAAACCTCTCTTTCTACTTCTCGTTCATGATGTTCGCGACGCTGGCGACCGGGATCAACTTCATCGCGGGGTTCGCCGGCTACATGCCTTTCGGATATGTCGCGTTCTACGGGGTCGGTGCCTACGCCACCGGCATCGCGATCCGCTCGCTCGACCTCTCGCCCTTTCTCGCGGTGCCCTTCGCGGGGGTCGTGGGCGTGGGGCTCGGCCTTCTCTTCGCGCCGACGCTCCGGATCTCGGGGTTCTATTTCGCGATCGTCTCGCTCAGCCTCGCGGTGATCTGCCAGCGGATCGTCGCGCTGATGCCCGAGGAGATCACCGGCGGCGCGCTCGGCATCAACATCGGCGTCGTGACCGAGCGGGTGAACGGCTACTACGTGATGGTCGCGGTCCTGACGGCGGCGCTCCTCACCGCCTCCTGGCTCGCCGACAGCCGGCTCGGCAAGGCGCTGAAGGCGATCCGCGACGATGCCGGCGCGGCCGACGCGATGGGGGTCAACGTGGTGCGGGTACGGCTCAAGGCGTGGCTGATGGCGGCGGGCTTCGCCTCGCTCGCCGGCGGCACGCAGGCCTGGTTCACCGGCGCCTTCGACAGCCAGACGGCGTTCGACGTGCTGATCACCGCGAAGACGGTGATCTACGCGATGGCGGGCGGGCTCGGCACCGTGCTCGGCCCGGTGATCGGCACCATCGTGCTGGTCGGGATCGACGAGGCGATCTGGCGCTCCTTCCCGGTGATGAACAACTTCCTGCTCGGCCTCGTGATCGTGCTGCTGATCCTCTTCGCGCCGCGCGGCATGGTGGGCACGCTGCTGCGCCGCTATCCGCGGCTCCGCGGCTACGTGATGTGAGCGCGGGATGAACGAGATCCTGTTGATCAACGGGTTGGTCGGCGGCGTCGTCTTCGGGGCGATCTATGCGTTGATCGGCGCCTCGCTCAACATTCTCGTCGGCGTGCTGCGGGTGGTGAACTTCGCCCATGGCGAGTTCGTCCTCGTCGGCGGCTTCGGGGCCTACGCCTTTCTCACCCTCACCGGGCTCAACCCGCTCTGGTCGCTGCCGGCGGTGGTCGCGCTGATGTTCGGCGTCGGCTGGGCGATGTACCACCTGCTGATCCCGCGCCTCGTCACCACCGAGGAGCCCGAGACCGCCTCCTTCCTGATGATGTTCGGCGTGTCGCTGATGATGGTCTCGGTCTTCACCTGGGTGTTCGGGGCCGACATCCGGCCGGTCAACTTCTCCTTCGAGCCGGTCTCGGTCACGCTCTTCTCGGTGCCGGACGCCTTCGGCCCGGGGCGCGACGGGCGCGTGGTCGTGCCGACGGCGCGGCTCGTGGCGCTCGGGCTCAATCTCGCGATGATCCTCGCGCTCACCTGGCTCTTCTATTTCACGCTGCCGGGCAAGGCGATGCGGGCCGCGATCATGAACCGCGACGCGATCCAGATCGTCGGGATCGACGTCGACCGGCTCTCGGCCGCCTGCTTCGGGCTCGCCGCCGCGATCGCGGGGGCGACGGGCGTGATCCTCGCCCTCGTGGTGCCCTCGGTCGACCCCAACGGCGGCGCGGCGATCAGCCTCGTCGGCTTCGTCGTGATCGTGCTCGGCGGGCTCGGCCACCCGATCGGCGCGCTCGCGGCGGGCGTCCTCTTCGGCCTCGTCGAGCAGGTCGCCTCGGTCTTCCTCTCGCAGGCGGCGGCGCAGACCATCGGCTTCGTGATCCTCGTGGCCGTGGTGCTCGTCCGGCCCGAGGGCCTCTTCGGCCGCAGGCGCCTCGCGTGACCGCCGCGCTCGAGGTCGAGGACCTGACCAAGCGCTTCGGCGGCCTCGTCGCGGTCGACCGTGTCTCCCTCTCGATCGGTCGGGGGCAGGTGCTCGGCCTCATCGGGATCAACGGGGCGGGCAAGTCGACGCTGATGAACTGCATCGCCGGCACCTACCGGCCGGATGGCGGGCGGGTGCGCCTCGACGGCGTGGAGATCACCGGCCTCACGCCGCACGAGATCGCGCTCGCCGGGATCGGGCGCACCTTCCAGATCCCGCGGATCTTCCGGCGCATGACGCTGGTCGACAACCTGATGATCCCGCTCCTGCGCTCCGATGCGCCGGACGCCGAGCTGACGGCCCGCGCCGAGACCGGGCTCGGCGAGGTCGGGCTGCACAAGCTGCGCGGCAACATGGGCGAGGAGCTCTCGGGCGGGCAGCAGAAGCTGCTCGAACTCGCCCGCGTCATCATGCTGGAGCCGCGCGTGATCCTGCTCGACGAGCCCTTCGCGGGCGTCAACCCGAGCCTCTGCCGCGTGATGATCGAGCGGATCGAGGCGCTGCGCGCGGCCGGGCGCTCGATCCTGCTCGTCAGCCACGACCTCACCTCGATCTACCGGCTGTCGGACCGCGTCGCCGTCCTCAACCAGGGCGCCATCATCGCCGAGGGCGGCGTCGACGAGGTGCGCCAGGATCCCGCGGTGATCGAGGCGTATCTGGGGAACTGAGATGGCCGAGACCGCGCCCACGCCCGAGCCCGAGATCCTCCTCGAGATGGAGGACGTGCACGCCGCCTATCACGGCGACATCGCGGTGCTGAACGGCGTGACGCTCGCCGCGCGGCGCGGGCGCATCACCGGCATCATCGGGCCGAACGGCGCGGGAAAGTCCACCGCGCTCAAGACGATGTGCGGCTTCCTGCGCCCATCGCGCGGCACGGTGCGGCTTGCGGGCGAGGTGATCAACGGCGTCAAGCCGTCCGACATGGTGCGCCGCGGCGTGAGCTACGTGCCGCAGGCGCGCTCGCTCTTCGACGGGCTCTCGGTCGAGGACAATCTCCGGCTCGGCTGCTGGCAGTTCCGGGGCGACCGCGCGCGCGTCGAGGCCGCGCTCGAGCGGGTCTACGCGATGTTCCCGATGCTGAAGGACAAGCGCCGCGCGCGCGCCGGGAGCCTTTCCGGCGGGCAGCAGCGGTTTCTCGAGCTCGGCCGCAGCCTCGTCCTCGAGCCCGAGATCGTGCTGCTCGACGAGCCGACCGCGATGATCGCGCCCAAGATCAGCCGCGAACTCTACGAGTTCATCGGCGGCCTGCCCGAGCGCGGCATCACCGTGGTGCTGGTCGACCAGAACGTGCGCCAGTGCGCGGCGGTCTCCGACCACCTCGTCGTCCTCGATCTCGGCGCGACGCGCGCCGCCGGCAGCGCCGAGAGCTTCGGCGACGACGCCGCGCTCAAGGCGATGATCGAGGAGTGGCTGGATTACCAGATCGACTGACAGATCGGCCATGGACCTCTCGATCGCCCATCTCGCCTCGGCCTATCGATCGGGAGAGACGACCCCCGCCGAGGCCGTCGAGCACTGCCTCGCGCGCATCGCCGCCGAGGACCCCGCGCTCGGCGCCTTCCAGGCGGTCTATGCCGAGGAGGCCCGCGAGGCCGCCGAGGCCGCCACCCGCGCCATCCGGGCGGGCCGCGGGCTCGGGCCGCTCCACGGCGTGCCGATCGCGCTCAAGGACCTCGTCGATCTCGAGGGGCGCGTCGCAACCTGGGGCGCGCGGGTGCACGAGGGCCGCATCGCGCCGGCCACGGGCACCCTCGCGCGGCGGCTGCTCGGGGCGGGCGCGATCGTCCTCGGCAAGACGAGGACGGTCGAGATCGCCTTCGGCGGCTGGGGCACCAACGAGGTCATGGGCACGCCGTGGAACCCGCGCGACCGCCGGGTGGCCCGCGCGCCGGGCGGCTCCTCCTCGGGCTCGGGCGTCGCGGTGGCGGCCGGGCTCGCGAGCGCCGCGATCGGCACCGACACCGGCGGCTCGGTGCGCCTGCCCGCCGCCTTCTGCGGCCATGTCGGGCTCAAGGTGACGGAGGGCCTGCTGCCGCTCGACGGTATCATGCCGCTCTCCCACACGCTCGACACGCCGGGGCCGATGACCCGCACGGTGCGCGACGCCGGCATCCTCTTCGAGGCGATGCGCGGCACCGAGGGCCACGCGCTCGACGCCGCGATGGCGGCGCCCGACGGCCCCGTGGCCGGGCTCGACCGCGGCGTCGCCGGCCTGCGCTTCGGCCTGATCGGCCCGGAGGACCGGGCGGCCACCTCGGCCGAGGTGCTCGCGGCCTATGACGAGGCCGTCGCCCGCCTCCGCGCGGCCGGCGCAGAGGTGCGGGCGTTCCGGGCCCCGGAGCCCAACGCCGCGCTGCGCGACCGCACCGGCGTCGTGATCGCCGCCGAGGCCTACGCCCATCACGGGGCGCGCTTCGAGGACCCGGCGCGCCCCGCCGACCGCCCCGTGCGCGCGCGGGTCCTCGCCGGCGGGCGGCTGACGGCGGCGGAGTACCTCGCCGCGATCCTCGCGCGCGGGCCGTCGCAGGCCGCGTGGCAGCGCGCGATGGCGGGGCTCGACGCGCTTCTCACGCCCACCGCGCCGATGCTGCCGCCGCCCGTCGACGCGATCGACCACGACGTCTCGCCCGGCTATTTCACGCGCTCGGTCAACTATCTCGGCCTCGCCGCCCTCTCGGTGCCGATCGCGCGGGGGGCGGACCTGCCGGCGGCGCTGCAGATCGTGGTGCGGCCGCGCGCGGAGTGGCTCGCGCTCCGCATCGGCGCGGCGCTTGCCCCGCTCGCGCCGCCGATCCCCGCCTGACCCGCCCCGGCAACGACCGGTTAACGCCTTGGCGCTAGGCCGGTCGGGGCAGCAGGAGGGGACGCGGATGTACGGCATGGTCAATCACGGCATCGAGCGGCTGGTGACCGAGGCCCACGGCGCGCAGGTCTGGCGCGAGGTCTGCGCGGCGGCCGGCCTGCCCGACACCACCTTCGAGCCCATGCTCACCTACGACGACGCGGTCACCTACCGGCTGGTGCAGGCGGCGGCCGAGCGCCTCGGTGTGGCGCCCGAGGACGTTCTCGAGCAGTTCGGGCGGTACTGGACCGGCTACGCCCGGCACACCGCGATCGGGCGGCTCCTCACCTTCGGCGGGGACAGCTTCGCCGAGTGCCTCGCCTCGCTCGACGAGATGCACGGGCGGATCCGCCTCGCGATGCCCGATCTCCGCCCGCCGGTCTTCGAGGTCGAGACGCTGGCGGAGGACCGCCACCGGCTGCACTACCGCTCCCCGCGCGAGGGCCTCGCGCCGATGGCGATCGGGCTGCTGCACGGCCTCGCCGCGGAGTTCGGACTGCGCATCGCGGTGGCCCATGTCGAGCGCCGCGCCGAGGGGGCGGCGTGCGACGTCTTCGAGATCGCCCTGCTGGGCCCGCGTGAGGCCGCCGCCGGACCGGACGCACCCGGGGCCGACGGGCCCGCGGCCGCTCCGCGGCGCGCGCCGGCGCTCGGCTGAGCCGGCCGGGCCCGGTCCCCGCGATGCCGAAGCCAGACGCGACGCCCTCCGACGACGAGCAGGGCTCGGTCCCGACCCCGTCCGACCGGTCCCGGGAGCGCACCGACAAGAGCCCGTTCGGCATCGGTGGCTGACCGCTTGCCGACAGACCCGACCGATCCGAGCGCCTCGGGGGGGGCCGCGGGCGCCCCCCCCGGGGCCCCCGCGCCCCGGGCCGGGGGGGTTGGCCGCCCCCCC
>CAZWDE010000142.1:0-8022 GCA_964632555.1 uncultured Limibaculum sp. | reverse complement strand
AGCTCGAACTGCGTCGCCTCGCGCAGCTTGCGGTCGAGCGCGCCGAGCGGCTCGTCGAGCAGGATCAGCTTCGGCTTCTTGGCGAGCGCGCGGGCGAGCGCGACGCGCTGGCGCTGGCCGCCGGAGAGCTGGTCGGGCCGGCGCCGGGCCTGCTTCTCGAGCCGGACGAGAGCCAGCATCTCCTCGACCCGCGCCCGGATGCGCGCCCGCGGCATCCGCTCCATCTCGAGGCCGAAGGCGATGTTCCGCTCGACGCTCATATGCGGGAACAGCGCGTAGGACTGGAACATCATGTTGACCGGCCGCTCGTGCGGCGGGATCGGCGTCAGGTCCTCGCCGTCGAGCAGGATGCGCCCCTCGTCCGGCCGCTCGAAGCCCGCGAGCATCCGGAGGAGGGTGGTCTTGCCGCAGCCCGACGGGCCGAGCAGCGCGAAGAACTCGCCCGAATGGATGCCGAGAGACACGCGGTCCACCGCGACCGTGTCGCCGAAGCGCTTCACGACCCCGTCGATCGACAGATAGGGGCGCGCCCCCGGATCGGCCCAGGGGCGTGTCTTGCAGACGCCGGCGGCGAGGTTCACGAGCCGGTCTTGATGCGCGTCCACTGACGCGTGATGTGGCGCTGCGCCCGCGGCTCGGCGATCGTGGTGGTGAAGAGGCGCCCGACCGTCTCCTCCTCCGGATAGATCGCCGGGTCGCCGATCACGTCCTCGTTCAGGAATTTCTGCGACGCCTTGTTGCCGTTGGCATAGTAGACGTAGTTCGACGCCTTCGCCGCGACCTCGGGGCGCATCATGTAGTTGATGAAGGCGTGCGCGTGGTCGGGATTGGGGGCGTCCGTCGGGATCGCCATCTGGTCGAACCACATCATCGCGCCCTCCTTGGGGATCGCGTAGTTCACCGTCACGTCGTTGTCGGCCTCGGACGCCCGGTCGCGCGCCTGCAGCACGTCGCCGGACCAGCCGACCGCGAGGCAGGCGTCGCCGTTGGCGAGCGCGTCGATATACTGCGAGGAGTGGAACTGCGTGACGTGCGGCCGGATCGCGACCAGCAGCTCGGTCGCCCGGTCGATGTCCTCCTCCGCCTTGCTGTTGGGGTCGAGGCCCAGATAGTTGAGCGCCGCCGGAAACAGCTCCTCCGGCGTGTCGAGCAGGTAGACGCCGCAATCGGCGAACTTGGCCACCGTCTCGGGATCGAACACCACGTCCCAGCTCGTCACCCGGTCGACGCCGAGCCGCTCCTGCACCGCCGCGACATTGTAGCCGATGCCGGTGGTGCCCCACATGTAGTTGACCGAGTAGCTGTTGTCCGGGTCGTAGCGGGCGACCTGCTCCTCGATCGCGTCCCACATGTGCTCGAGGTTCGGCAGCTTCTCCTTGTCGAGCGGCTGGAACACGCCCGCCTCGATCTGGCGCTCGAGGAAGGTCGCCGTCGGCACCACCACGTCGTAGCCCGAGCCGCCGGCCAGCAGCTTGGTCTCGAGCAGCTCGTTGGAATCGAAGACGTCGTAGACGACGCGGATCCCGGTCTCGGCCTGGAACTCGGCGAGGATCTCCTCGTCGATGTAGTCCGACCAGTTGTAGACGTTGACCACCTCGTCCGCGGCCGCGAGCCCGGCCGACAGCGCGGCAATCGCCGCGCCCCACATGATCCGACGCATGGCTGTCTCTCCCATCCGATACTTTTCGACGTGTCGCGTCCGGGCCCACCGCCCGGTCCGTGGGCAGACTAGCGGGGCGGCGCACGCCTCGAAAGCCAAATCGGGGCCCGTCATCAACTCTTGCCCGAAATGTCGGCAGCGCCTAGCCTTTGCGCGGGTGCCGCCCGGAGGCCGGCGGCGGGTGCGGCGACGGGGGCGTGCGTGGGACCTCACCACCGGGTCGGCTGGGGGCGGCGGCTCACCATCGCCATCCCCTATCTCTGGCTCGGGGTGTTCTTCCTCCTGCCGTTCCTGATCGTGCTGCGGATCTCGGTGTCGGACTACGCGATCGCGCAGCCGCCCTACGCGCCCGTCTGGGACAGCCTCGGCGCCGTCATCGACCATCTGAGCGCCCCGAACTGGGGGAACTACGCGCTCCTCTTCGACGACCCGCTCTACCTCGAGAGCGTGCTCAACAGCCTGCGGATCGCCGGCATCTCGACGCTGATCGCGCTCCTCGTCGGCTACCCGATGGCCTACGGCATGGCCCGCTGCCCCCCGCGGATGCGCGCGGCGCTGCTGACCCTCGTGATCCTGCCGTTCTGGACCTCGCTCCTCATCCGCGTCTACGCGTGGATCGGGATCCTCAAGACCGAGGGGGTGCTCAACACGCTTCTCCTCGGCGCCGGGCTGATCGCCGAGCCGCTGACGATCCACCTGACGCCCGTCGCCGTCTATATCGGCGTCGTCTACACCTACCTGCCGTTCATGGTGCTGCCGCTCTATGCGAGCCTCGAGAAGCTCGACGTCTCGCTGCTCGAGGCGGCCTCCGATCTCGGCGCGCGCCCGCTCACCGTGTTCCGCCGTGTGGTGCTGCCGATGAGCCTGCCGGGCGTCGCGGCCGGCTGCTTCCTCGTCTTCATCCCGGCGGTCGGCGAGTTCGTCATCCCCGAGCTCCTCGGCGGCGCCTCGACCAACATGATCGGCCGCACGCTGTGGAACGAGTTCTTCCAGAACCGCGACTGGCCGGTCGCCTCGGCGGTCGCGGTGCTGCTGCTGCTCACGATCGTGCTGCCGGTGGTCGCCTTCCAGCGCGTCGCGCGCGACCGGGGGACCGGCTGATGCGCAAGGGTCCGAGCCCCGCGCTCCTCGCCGCGATGATCGCCGGCTTCCTCTTCCTCTACGCGCCGATCGCGAGCCTCGTGGTCTACAGCTTCAACGATTCGCGCCTCGTCACCGTCTGGGGCGGCTGGTCGCTGCGCTGGTACCGCGAGCTCTGGTCGAACGAGGGCCTGCTCGACGCCGCCTGGGTCTCGGTGACCGTGGCGCTCACCGCCTCGACGCTGGCCGCCGCCCTCGGCGTGATGGCGGGCATCACGCTCGCCCGCGTGCCGCGGTTCCTCGGGCGGACGCTCTTCTCGGGCATGGTGCTGGCGCCGCTGGTGATGCCCGACGTGATCATCGGGCTCTCGCTGCTGCTCACCTTCATCGCGCTGTCGATCGACCGCGGCTTCCTCACCATCGTGATCGCGCACGCCACCTTCTCGATGTGTTACGTGGCGGTGGTGGTGCAGGCGCGGCTCGCGGGCTTCGACCGCTCGGTCGAGGAGGCGGCGCAGGACCTCGGCGCGCGGCCCGCCACCGTGTTCCGCCGGGTGACGCTGCCGATGATCCTGCCGGGCGTGATCTCCGGCTGGCTGCTGTCCTTCACGCTCTCGCTCGACGATCTGGTGATCGCGAGCTTCGTCACGGGCCCGGGCTCGACGACGCTGCCGATCCGGATCTTCTCGGCCGTGCGGCTCGGCGTGACGCCCGAGATCAACGCCATCGCCACCATTCTGGTCGGGCTGGTCGCGGTCGGCACGCTCGTCTGGTCGGTCTCGCTCAAGCGGGCGCAGGCGCGGGCCGGCTGAGCGGCGGCTTTCGTCGCCGTGCGAATATCGACAAACCGACGCGATTCCCCGATAACGCGTTCGTGAGCGCCCACCGAAACTGGCCGCCGGGGAGAGCCATGGACCCGATCCCGACAGAGCCGATCGACCGGCCGATCCTGATCGACCCGCCGCTGCGGGTGCCGGAGCCCCTCCGGCGGCTGACCGAGCCCGCCTATGCCGACGGCGTGTCCGAGCCGCGCGCGGGCGTGCCGGCGGATCTCGTGGCCCTCACCGTCTTCACGCAGGGCGAGGCGGACATTCCGAGCCCAGAGGGGCTCTCGGCCCTGTGGATCTTCTGGGGCCAGTTCATCGATCACGACCTGTCGCTCACCCCGGAGCAGCACGGCCCGACCGCCGAGATCCTGAAGCCCGCCGGCCCCTTCGCGCCCGCGCCGGTCGTCCGCTCGGTCGGCGCGCCGGGCACCGGCGAGACCACGCCCCGCGAGCAGCTCAACGAGGTGAGCGCGCCGCTCGACGCCTCGATGGTCTACGGCTCGGTGCCCTTCCGCACGCTGCTGCTGCGCTCCTTCGAGGGCGGGCGGCTCCAGACCCAGCCGGGCCCGGACGGCATGGACCTGCTGCCCGACGAGCGCGAGCTCTTCGTGCCCTTCCTCGACGACGCGCTCGCGGCCGACTACCAGGCGCCGGCCGAGGAAGGCTTCGCCGCCGGCGACATCCGCGCGAGCGAGAACCCGGGGCTCGCGGCCGTCCACGCGCTGCTCGTCAACGAACACAACCACTGGGCCGGGCGCATCGCCGAGACGCATCCCGAATGGCACGACGAGGAGATCTTCCGCGCCGCCCGCGCCGCGGTCGAGACCGTCGTCCAGCGGATCACCTACGAGGAATTCCTGCCGCCGCTGATCGGCGACGCGCTGCCGGCCCACGACGGCCACGACCCGGCGGTCTCGGGCCAGATCTCCAACGAGTTCGCGACGGCGGCCTACCGCTTCGGCCACACCGCGATCCCCGAGACGTTCCGCTTCCTCGCCGAGGACGGGACGGAAACGGCCGAGCCCGTGCCGCTCTTCGAGACCTTCGAGAACGACGACATCCTGCTCGGCAACGGCGCCCGCTCGACGCTCCGCGGCCTGCTCGAGACGCCGGCGCAGGCGCTCGACACCAAGGTGGTCGACAGCCTCAATCTCCTGCTCTTCACCGAGGACGGCGGGCTGACGGGCTTCTCGCTCCCCGAGCGCAACATCCTGCGCGGCCGCGACCATGGGCTCGACGGCTGGCTCTCGGTCCGCGCGCAGGTGCTGGGCGACGTGGACGCCGGGGCGCTCGCGGGTTCGGCCGACTTCTCGGCGATCACCTCGGACCCCGAGGTGCAGGCGGCGCTCGCGGCGGTCTACCCGACGCTCGGCGACGTCGATCTCTGGGTCGGTGGGCTCGCCGAGGACGCGGCGCCCGGCGCGGCCATCGGGCCGACCTTCCAGGCGATCATCGCCGAGCAGTTCGCCGCGACGCGGGCCTCGGACCCCTCGTGGGGCGATCTCTCCGCGCTCGCCGATCCCGCGCTCGCGGCCGAGGTGATGGCGACCGGGATGGCCGAGGTCCTCGCGCGATCGGCCGGCATCGAGCACGTGCAGCGCGACCCGTTCCGCGCCGCCGACCGCCACGCCGGCACCGACGGGCCGGAGATCATGGCCGGCTCCGAGGGGCGCGACCTGATGATGGGGCAGGGGGGCGACGATTACCTGAAGGGCGGCGGCGAGGCCGACGATCTCTTCGGCGAGGCGGGCGCGGACATGCTGCGCGGCGGCGCGGGCGGCGACGGGCTCGACGGCGGCGCGGACGGCGACCGGCTGATGGGCGGCGCGGGCGCCGACCGTCTGGCGGGCGGGGCGGGCACCGATCTTCTGCTCGGCGGCGCGGGGCCCGACGTCTTCGTCTTCCGCGCCGGCGAGACGGGCGTCGACTGCCTCGCCGACTTCGAGGCGGGCGCGGACCGGATCGAGCTTCGCGGGTTCGGCCCGGACGCCCAGATCGCGGTCGAGCACCGCGGCTACGCGGCGACGCTCTCGGTCGACGGCGTGCCGGTGGCGGAGATCTGGGGCCGCGGGCAGTGGGGCCTCGAGGACGCGGTCGAACTGGTCGGCTGAGCCGCGCGCGTCAGGCCTCGAGCGCGGCCGCCGCCTCCTCGAAGACGATGGCGTGGTGGCGCGCGAGCCGCTCCGGCTCGTCGTCGTAGCCCCCGCCGATCACGCAGACGAGCGGCACCCCGAGGGCGCGGACGCGCCGGATCACCATCCGGTCGCGCGCGCGGATGCCCTCGGGCGTCAGCGCCAGCCGGCCGAGACGGTCGCCCGCCCAGACATCGACGCCCGCGTTGTAGTAGACGAGGCCCGGCCGCGCCCCGGCCAGCGCCCGGTCGAGCGCGGCCGCGAGCGCGTCGAGATAGGCGGCGTCGGCGGTGCCGTCGGCGAGCGCGAGATCCTCGGAGGAGCGCGCCTTCTCGGCCGGATAGTTCCGCTCGGCGTGGATCGAGAGCGTGCGCACGGCGGGCTCGCCGGCGAAGATCCGCGCCGTGCCGTCGCCCTGGTGGACGTCGCAGTCGATCACCAGCACCGGGCTCGGACCGCCCTGCGCGAGCACCGCGCGGATCGCCACGGCGACGTCGTTGAAGACGCAGAACCCGGCGCCGCCCTCGGGGCCCGCATGGTGCGATCCGCCGGCGGTGTTGGCGGCGATCCCCGCCTCGATCGCCATGCGCGTGGCGAGCAGCGTGCCGGCGGTGGCGAGCCGCGCGCGCCGCGCCACCCGGGCCGAGGCGGGCAGGCCGATGCGCCGCTGCTCGGCCCGGTCGAGCGCGCCCGAGAACACCCGCTCGACATAGGCGGCGTCGTGGGCGAGCGCGACCACCGGGGCGGAGACCGCCCCCGGCGCGAGGTAGCGCCCCGGCGCGATGATCCCGCGGGCGAGCAGCGCCTCCCGCAGATAGCCGTATTTCGACATCGGGAAGCGGTGCCCCGGCCGGAGCGGGATCTGGTAGTCGGGATGGTGGACGACCGGCAGCATGGGCGCGACGGTGGCGTCGCGCCGCCGCCGGTCAAGCCGCGCCCGGCCCCGGCCTCAGCCGCGCGCCGGGCCGATCGCGCGCCAGGCCAGCGGCAGCACCGTCGCCGCGAGCGCGAGCTTCAGCGCGTCGCCCAGCAGGAACGGCCACAGGCCCCAGGCGAGGATCGGCTGGTCGAACCCGTGGAGCGCCCCGAGCCAGAGAAGGCCCGGCACGTAGATGATCGCGTTGCCGATCAGGAGCGCGAGCGCGGTCCAGCCGACGCTGCGGTCCCAGCCCCGCCGGGCCAGCGCGCCGAGCGCCACCGCCGCGAGCAGGAAGCCCACGAGATAGCCGCCGGTGCTGCCGAGCATGTAGGCGATCCCGCCGCTCGCCTCGCCGGTGAAGACGTCGGCCCCGAGGGCGCCGAGCGCCAGATAGCCGAGCACCGTCGCGCCGCCGAGACGCGCGCCGTAGGCCGCGCCGATCACCAGCACGGCGAAGGTCTGCATCGTCATCGGCACCGGCCAGAACGGCACCCGGATCTTGGCCGCCACCACCAGTGCCGCGATCCCGAGCGCCACGAGACACGCGCGCGCGAGCCAGGCGCGCCCCGCCCACGGCGCGAGTCTCTCGGCGATCACCGGCAGTCTCCGTGCGCGTCCCGCCGTCACGACCTCAGCCATTCCCGTCCTCCCCAGTGCGTGGCGCCCGCATCATGCACGCGGGCCGGGGCCGCGCAAGCGCGGCGCGCGGGCGGCGGGCGCGCCTCGAGGGCTGGCCAACCGTCCCCGCATTGGGCACAATCTGGGCGGAATTCGGGCGATCGCGCAAGAGCGCGCTGGGGGAACCGGGTTGTGATGGACGCGCAAGGGCAAGCCGAGCCGACGGCGCCGACCGGATCGTCGTCGGCCTTCCGCCCCGACGGTGCGCTCTCTGCCTTCGCGCCGCCGCGCTCGATCGCGCTCGACCTCCGCGCCGAGGGCGTCGCGCTCTTCATCCGCGAGGACCACGAGGACGGCGAGAGCTGGGTGGAGCGCGGCTCGGCGGCGCTCGCCGAGCCCGACTTCGAGGATCGCGCGCGGCGGCTGGTGGCGCTGGCCGCCGCCCGCAGCCTCGAGACCAGCCCGGTCTGGCTGTGGCTGCCGCCGGAGCAGGTGCTGCGCCTCGATCCGGCGCCGGACGCGGCGGCGGCGCGCGACGACCGGGCGGCCCGCGCGGCCGCGGCGGCGGCGCTCGGCGAGCCCGAGGAGCGGCTTCTCGTCGCCCGCTCGCGCGCCGATGACGAGGGGCGCGTGACGGTTCTCGCGGCGCTCCGGCAGACGGCGGAGGAGGCGGCGGCCCATGCCCGACGGTGGGGCTTCGTGGCGGGCCCGGTCTCGACGCGGGTCGCGGCCGCGGCCTTCGGGCCGGCCTTCGCCGTGTTCGCCGAGCCGTCCGCGACCGCGCCG
>CAZWDE010000141.1:0-8027 GCA_964632555.1 uncultured Limibaculum sp. | reverse complement strand
CGCTCCTCGGCGCGCCGGATCACCGCGGTGATGCCCTATTTCGGCTATGCGCGGCAGGACCGGCGCACCTCGGCGCGCACGCCGATCTCGGCCAAGCTGATCGCCAACATGATCACCCATGCGGGCGTCGACCGGGTGCTGACGCTGGACCTCCACGCGGGCCAGATCCAGGGCTTCTTCGACATCCCCGTCGACAACCTCTACGCCGCCCCGGTCTTCGCCCTCGACATCCGCCACCACCTGCGCGCGCGCGACGACCTCATCATCGTGTCGCCCGATGTCGGCGGCGTGGTGCGCGCGCGCGACCTCGCCAAGCGGCTCGACGCGGGCCTCGCCATCGTCGACAAGCGCCGCACGCGGGTGGGCGAGGTCGAGGAGATGATCCTGATCGGCGAGGTCCGGGGCCGCGCCTGCGTGATCGTCGACGACATCTGCGACACGGCCGGCACGCTCTGCAAGGCGGCGCAGCTCCTCAAGGACGAGGGCGCGGCGGAGGTGCACGCCTACATCTCGCACGGGGTGCTGTCGGGGCCCGCGGTCGAGCGCGTCGCGGCCTCGGCGATGGAGAGCCTCGTGATCACCGATTCGATCGCGCCGACCGAGGCGGTCCGGCAGGCGTCGAACATCCGCGTGATCTCGATCGCGCCCCTCTTCGCGCAGGCGATCATGAACGTCGCGAAGGACACGAGCGTCTCGTCGCTGTTCGCCGAGGAGACGCTCGCGCCGGTCTACGAGGCGCATTACCGGGTCGACTGAGCGGCGGGCCCGCGGCGCGGTTCCTCGCCCCCGGGGCTCGGCCGGCGATCCCGATCGCGCGGACCCTCCCCCGCCTAGCGGAGGACCATCTCCACGCGGCGGTTGGCGGCGCGGCCGGCCTCGCCGTCGTTGGGCGCCTTGGGCGCGAGGAAGCCCACCCCGTGGGCCGACATCCGCGCGCCCGCGATGCCGTGGCGGGCCGCCAGCGCCTCGCGCACCGCCCCGGCCCGCCGCTCGGAGAGATCCATGTTGTAGTCGAGCGCGCCGACATTGTCGGTGTGCCCGACGATCAGCACCTCGATCGCGGGATTGGCCCGGAGATAGCCCGCCATCTCGGCCAGCACGGGCTCGGCGTCGGGCGTCAGCACGGCCGAGTCGGTCTCGAATTCGAGGCCGTAGATCGCCGCCGTGCCGGTCGCGGCGATCGCCGCGGCGATGCCCTCGGCGTCGAGCGTCGCGAGCCCCTCCTCCTCGGCCTCGGTCGACACCGCCTCGAGGAACACCCAGACGACGGCGTCCTCGGGCTGCGCCGAGGGGCGGGCGGTGGCGAGCACCGAGAGCACCTCGCGCGCGCCGTCGGCCACCCGCTCGAACACCGCGAAGCGCTGGTCGGTCGGCGTGCCGCGCAGCGTGATGCCCTTCTCCTTGCCGTACCACCACGAATAGTCGACGCCGCACGCCGCGTCGGTGCAGGCGAAGCGCTCGGCGAAGCCCTCGCCCTCGAGCGCCCGGGTGTAGGCGCGGAAGACCTCGAGGGTGCTCCGCCCCGGCGGCACCTCGAGCAGCGTCTCGCCCACCTGCCCCTCAAGCGTTTCCGACGCTGCCGGCTCGCGGTCCTCGAAGGGCGCGACATAGATCACCGCCTCGTCGTAGCTCCGGGCGGCGTCGTGAAGCACCTCGGCGCCCGGAAACCGCTCGCCGATGATCCGCTCGGCGAGGCCCCGCTCCTGCGCGCCCGCCCCGCCGATGCCCGCCGCGACCGCGACCGCGATCCACCCTGCCGTTCTCCGCATACCCGTCTCCGATCCCTCTCGCGCCCCTGTCGACGCTTGGGTAGTCGCTCGCGACCGTCGCGACAAGCGGCGATCCCGCCGCGGCTCTTGCCCCGGCGACGCAGTTCGCTTAGACGACGGGACCTTGAGATCCATTCCCGGGTGCGGCGGAGCGCCGCCCGGCCCCGTTCGGCGAGAGAGCCGAGGAGACCGCGATGAAGGCCGACATCCATCCCGCATACCACGTCATCGACGTGAAGCTGACCGACGGCAGCACCGTCCAGATGCGCTCGACCTACGGCAAGGAGGGCGACACGCTGACCCTCGAGATCGATCCCTCGGTGCATCCCGCCTGGACCGGCGGCAACCAGCGGCTGATGGACACCGGCGGGCGCGTCTCGAAGTTCAAGAAGAAGTTCCAGGACTTCGGCTTCTGAAGACCGCCGCGCAGCGCGGCGGCGTGACGGCGGGGGAACCGGGGGGTGAGCGCCCGCGCGCATGTGATCGTCCTCGGCAACGAGAAGGGCGGATCGGGCAAATCCACGACGGCGATGCACCTTCTCGTCGCGCTGCTGCGCGACGGCAAGCGCGTCGGCGCGCTCGATCTCGACCTGCGCCAGAAGTCCTTCTTCCGCTATCTCGAGAACCGGCAGGCCTATGGCGAGCGGCTCGGCGCCCAGCTGCTGATGCCCCGGCGGATCACGATCACGCGCTCCGACCTGCCGCTGCGCGACCACGCCGCCGAGGCCGACCGCGAGTCGCTCGAGGGCGCGATCGACGAGCTGTCGCGCGACTGCCAGTTCATCGTGATCGACACGCCGGGGGCGGTCAGCGCCCTCACCCAGGCCGCCCACGCCGCCGCCGACACGCTGGTCACCCCGATCAACGACAGCCTCGTCGATTTCGACCTGCTCGGCCGGGTGGACCCCGAGAGCGGCAAGGTGCTCGGCCCGTCGGTCTATTCCGAGATGGTCTGGACCGCGCGCCAGCGCCGCGCCTCGACCCGCCGACCGCCGACCGACTGGGTGGTCCTGCGCAACCGCATCGCGACGCTCGAGAGCCGCAACAAGCGCCGCGTGAGCAAGGTGCTGACCGATCTCGCGAGCCGCATCGGCTTTCGCATCGTGCCGGGCTTCTCCGAGCGGGTCATCTTCCGCGAGCTGTTCCTCAACGGTCTCACGCTGCTCGATCTCAAGCAGGGCGGGCTGATCAACCTGACGCTCAGCCATGTTGCGGCGCGGCAGGAAGTGCGCGAGATGGTGCGCGCGCTCGCGCTGCCGGGGGTCGGCCCGGTGCAGTGACGCGCGGCGCGACGGGCGTGTGGATGACCGGGGGCCGGGTGGCGGCCGTGGAGGGGACATGAGGATCGCGATGATCGGCGCAGGCTATGTCGGGCTCGTCTCCGGCGCCTGCTTCTCGGATTTCGGCCACGACGTGGTCTGCGTCGACACCAACGCCGAGAAGATCGCGGGCCTCATGGCGGGGCGCATGCCGATCTACGAGCCGGGGCTCGACGCGCTCGTCGCCGCCAACGTCGCGGCCGGGCGGCTCTCCTTCACCACCGAGCTCGCGCCGGCGGTGGCCGCGGCCGACGCGATCTTCATCGCGGTCGGCACGCCCACGCGCCGCCGCGACGGCCACGCCGTCCGTTCCTATGTCTACGCGGCCCCCGAGGAGATCGCGCGCCATCTCGACGGCCCGACCCTCGTCGTCGTCAAGTCGACCGTGCCGGTCGGCACCAACCGCGAGGTCGGGCGCCGGATCCGCGCCGTGGCGCCCGATGCGGAGGTCGACATCGCCTCCAATCCCGAATTCCTGCGCGAGGGCGCGGCGATCGAGGACTTCATGCGGCCCGACCGCGTGGTCTGCGGCGTCGAGAGCGCGCGCGCCCGCGAGATCCTCGACGACATCTACCGCCCGCTCAATCTGCGCGAGACGCCGATCGTCTTCACCGATCTCGAGAGCGCGGAGATGATCAAATACGCGGCCAACGCGTTCCTCGCGACCAAGATCACCTTCATCAACGAGGTCGCCGATCTCTGCGAGCGGGTCGGCGCGGACGTGCAGCAGGTGGCCAAGGGGATCGGGCTCGACCGCCGGATCGGGCCGAAATTCCTGCATCCGGGGCCGGGCTACGGCGGGTCCTGCTTCCCGAAGGACACCGCCGCCTTCGCCCGCACCGGCCGCGAGCACTCGCGCCCGCTCCGCATCGTCGAGACGGTGATGGACGTGAATTCGGCGCGCAAGCGGGCGATGGCCGACCGCATCCTCGAGGCGCTCGGGGATCGCGTGGCGGGCAAGCGCATCGCGGTCTACGGCGTCACCTTCAAGCCCAACACCGACGACATGCGCGAGGCGCCCTCGCTCGTCATCGTGCCGGCGCTGATCGGCGCCGGCGCCGAGGTGCGGCTCTGCGACCCCGAGGGGCGCAAGGAGGGCGAGGCGCTGCTGCCGGGCGCCGGCTGGATCGCCGATCCCTACGAGACGGTCGACGGCGCGGACGGGCTGGTGGTCCTGACCGAGTGGAACGCGTTCCGCGCGCTCGATCTCCGCCGTCTGCGGGCCGCGATGCGCGGCGACGTGCTGATCGATCTCCGCAACATCTACGATCCGGCGGACGCGCGGGCGGCCGGCTTCGCCTACAGCTCGGTCGGCCGCTGCTGAGCGCGGGCTGCCGGGCGGGGGCTCAGCCCGGCGGCACGGTCAGGCAGTCCCGCCCCGATTTCTTCAGCCGGCGGCAGGCGGCCAGCGCCTCGTCGCGGTCCATGCCATGGGCGCGCACGGTGTAGAGCGGCCGGCCCGAGCGGCTCGTGTCGGCCGTGATCCCGAGGGCGGCGGGTTCGAGCATCGGCAGCCCGGCCAGCCGGAACCGCTCGAGACCGAGCCGCGCGCTCCGCCGGTCGCGGTAGGCGGCCACCTGCACCTGCCAGCCGGGCCGCGCCGCCGGCATCGGCACGCCGCCCTCGGCCGCGCCCTCGGCCATGGTGCCCGATCCCGAGACGAGCCGGGACGCGACGTCGCGCGCGAGGATCCGGGCCGCCGCCTCGTCGGCGATCGCCCGCGGATCGACCGCGTCGGACACCGTTCCGGCGCCGGCGAGGCTCGCGAGATCGACCGTGACCGGCGCGCGCGGCGGCTCGGGCGCCGCCAGCGGCGCGTGCCGGCTGCCGGTGTCGTTGGGCCGGATCGCGCTCTGCAGCACGGCCACCGTCGCCGCCGCCGCCGGTGTTGCAAGCGCCGCGCCGATCGCCGCGAGGCCGGTCGCCGGTGTGCCGGGGCGCGGCGCCGGCAGCGGCGCGTCCGCGACGCGGACCACGGCGCGCGACGGCGGGATCTCCGCGGCCCGGGCCGGCGTCGCGCGGAAGCCGAGATCGAGCAGCTCGGCGACGCGCGCGTTGCGCCAGCGCGAGCTCTTGCCGCCCATCACCACCGCGAGCACCCGCCGGTCGCCGCGTTTCGCCGTCGCCACGAGGTTGAAGCCCGCGGCGCGCGTGTAGCCGGTCTTCATGCCCTCGGCGCCGCGATAGCTCGAGAGCAGGCGGTTGGTGCTGTAGAGCCGCTTGCCCGCCGCCCGCGCCGTCTTCCGCCCGAAGACGTTGTAGTATTCGGGAAAGTCGAAATAGAGATGGCGCGCGAGCCGCGCCATGTCGCGCGCGGTGGAGAGATGGCCGGCCTGGGTGAGGCCGTGCGGGTTCTTGAACCGCGTGCTCGTCATGCCGAGGTCGCGGGCCTTGGCGGTCATCAGCCGCGCGAAGCCGGCCTGGCTGCCGCCGATCGCCTCGGCCAGCACCATCGCCGCGTCGTTGGCGGACTTGATCGCGGTGGCGCGGATCAGGTCGCGCACCCGGACGCGCTGGCCCGATTTCAGGTAGAGCTTCGAGGCCGGCTGGCGCGATGCGTGGCGCGAGACGCGCACGCGCTGGTCGAGGCGGAGCTGGCCGGTCTCGAGCGCCTCGAAGGTGAGATAGAGGGTCATCATCTTGGTGAGCGAGGCCGGATGCTGCTGCCGGTCCGCCCCCTCGGCGTGCACGACCTCGCCGGTGCGCATGTCCATCACGAGAGCCGCATAGGGGGCGGCGTCCGCGCGCCCGGCCCACAGCGCCGCCAGGAGGATCAGCAAGACCACGAGGGCCGCCCGCACGGCGGAGACCCCCCGCCCGCTCGTCGAAATCGCCGTCATCGTCACCTGCCCGCCCCGTTCCGGGGACCTGTCGCCCGCGTCGCCGGTGTGGCCCGCGGCTGTTGTCGTTTCCGAGGTCGTTGCCCCGATCGCCTGCCTCTGCGGCGAACTGTAACACAGCGTGGAAGCGAGGTGAATCGCTTGTTTTTCCGGCCCGAACCGGGACCCGGCCGAACGTCCGTCAGTTTTGTTGCGCCGCAAAAGCCGGTCTTGACGCAGTGCAGCATAAATGCCATCTTGCAGTCATGGATGACGCGGGCGGCGCCGAGCGCGGCCGCCGGACCAACACCCAAGGGGACACCGAATGGAAGCCGATGCCACCAAGACCGTCGAGGAGTTCACCGCCGAGGCGCAGAAGACCATGGAGAACTCCGTCGAGAAGATGACGAAGTCGATCGAGGACGCCGCCTCCTTCGGCCGGCAGAACATGGACGCCATGGTCGCCGCCTCGAAGCGCGCCGCCAAGGCCGCCGAGGAGATGAACGCCGAGATCGCCGCCTTCGCGAAGCGCACCTACGAGGACGGCCTCGCCGCCGCCAAGGAGATGACCGCGGCGAAGTCGATGACCGAGCTTTTCGAGAAGCAGACCGCCTACACCAAGACCATGATGGAATCCATGATGGCCGAGGCGTCGAAGCTGACCGAGATGGCCACCACGGCCTCGAAGGAGTGCTACGAGCCGCTCAGCGAGCGGTTCACGGCGGCCACCGACATGCTGAAGACCGAGCGCGCCTGAGCGCGCGCCGTTGCCGGCCGGGCCGCCCGGCCGGCGCCACAGCCCGGAGCTTTCGAAGAGGGGGTCGCCGACCCCCTTTTCTGATTTCGCCGTGCCGATATATTTCCACCCGAGTGGAACCTCGGCAACGGGACGGCTCATGATCACCGACAATGCGACAGCGACGATCGGGGCGGCGCATGGCTCGGGCTCCGGCGGCGACGACGGCATCGGGGATGGCGAGACCGGCGTGTCGCTCAAGACCCGCGAGAAGACCAAGCGCCCCTCGCTCTACAAGGTGCTGCTGCTGAACGACGACTACACGCCCATGGAGTTCGTGGTCTACGTGCTCGAACGGTTCTTCAACCTCGGCCACGGGCGCGCCGTGGAGCTCATGCTGCGGGTGCACAACCACGGGCTCGCGGTTGTCGGCGTCTATCCCTACGAGGTCGCCGAGACGAAGGTGACGCAAGTCATGGACTGCGCCCGGTCGAACCAGCACCCTCTCCAGTGCACGATGGAGAAGGAATGATCGCCGGCGCGGCCGAGCCATGCATCTGACGTAGGGGCACCGCGGCGCCGGCAAACTTCTTCTTGATCGTGCGCGGCCGAAGCCCAAAGTTAGATGCACGAAGGACGGACCACGCCCCTGCCGCGGCGCAGGGCGCACCCGGTCCCGGCCACCAAGGAGCCCGCGATGCCGTCTCTCACCGCAAGCCTCGAAGACGCGATCCACCGCGCCATCGGCTTTGCCAACGCGCGGCGCCACGAGCTGGCGACGCTCGAACACCTCCTGCTCGCGCTGATCGACGAGCCCGACGCCGCGCGCGTGATGCGCGCCTGCTCCGTCGATCTCGGCGATCTGCGGACGACGCTCACGCGCTTCATCGACAACGATCTCGAGACGCTCGTCTACGGCGAGGACGGGGCGGAAGCCTCGCCCTCGACCGGGTTCCAGCGCGTGATCCAGCGCGCGGCCATCCACGTGCAGAGCTCCGGGCGCTCCGAGGTGACCGGCGCCAACGTGCTCGTCGCGATCTTCAACGAGCGCGAGAGCCACGCCGCCTATTTCCTGCAAGAGCAGAACATGACCCGCTACGATGCGGTCAACTACATCTCGCATGGCATCGCGAAGGACCCGGCCTACGGCGAGAGCCGGGCGGTGCGCGGCGCCGAGGACAGCGACAGCGCCGAGGCGGATGGCGACACGGACATGAAGAACGACGACAGCGCGCTGGGCAAGTTCTGCGTCGATCTCAACGCCAAGGCGGGCGCCGGGCGGATCGACCCTCTGATCGGGCGGGAGTCCGAGGTCGAGCGCTGCATCCAGGTGCTGTGCCGGCGGCGCAAGAACAACCCGCTCCTCGTGGGTGACCCGGGCGTC
>CAZWDE010000140.1:0-8061 GCA_964632555.1 uncultured Limibaculum sp. | reverse complement strand
AGAGCCGCGTCGCGCAGGTGCGCAGGACCACGTAGAACGAGGTGGCGATAAGCGCGTTGCCGCCGAAGGCGAAGATCACCGCCGAGGTGTGGAGCGGGCGGAGCCGGCCGAAGCTCGTGTAGGAGAGCCCGAGGTTCAGCTCGGGATAGGCGAGCTGGAACGCGATGTAGGTGCCCGCGAGAAAGCCCACCACGCCCCAGAGGGCCGTCGCGATCACGCCCGCGCGCACCACGTCGTCCATGTAGCCTTCGGCCGGAACGGCGCCGCCATTGGGCATGGGCGCGGGAAGGTTGGCGCGCCGCAGCACCCAGATGAAAAGGCCCACCGCGATGACCAGCACCGTGAGGGCGTTGACCTGGAAGGCCAGGTCGCGCGCGTAGTTCGACGCCATCGCCGCGAGCACCGCGACGATGCCGAGCGCGGTCAATTTCAGGACGTTGCCCATTTCCTTCCCCGACTGCGTTCCGACACCGGGCCGGGAGGGTCCCGACCGTCGGGGGGTTATGGGAAGCGGGCCCGCGCACTCCCTTGATCTGCGTCAAGGGCGCCGGGCGGCGCCGAATTCGCCGCACCCGAGCCGCCGGCGCGCCGGCGGCGGCCTCAGGCGCCCGGCTCGGGCGGCGGGGCCGCGGGCGGCGGATCCTCGGGCGGCGCGTAGCTGTCGGGCGTCACCACCTCCCCCGGGGCGGCCGCGCAGTCGGTCGCGAGGGTCTCGAAGGTGCAGCCGGTGTTCTCGATCGGCGGCACGGGCGCCACGTAGCGGGCGCTGTCCTCGGCGACGAGGGTGAGCACGGTCGGCACGTCCTCGGCGCCGGAGAAGGCGTTGATGAAGGCGAGGAGCCCCTGGTCGAGGGTGACCGAGGCGCGCACGGTGACGAGGTGGAACGGCGTGCGGAGCGCGCCGCCCGAGAGATCGCCCGTCACGTCGTAGGCGAAGCCGATGCTCCCGACCGGGGCGCCCATGCGCTGCGCCACGAGCCGGGCGGCGCGGTCGACGAAGGGGCGGTAGAGCCGGGGCGGGTCCGCGGGCGTCGGGCCCGGCCAGGCGGGCGAGGCGGCGAGGAGCTGCACCGCGTCGGCCAGCGCGCTGTCGAGCTGCTCGCGCTTCGAGAGCGCCTCGCCATACTCCGCGAAGAGGATCAGCGGCACCATCAGGAGCGGCAGCGCGACGACGAATTCGAGGCTCGCGGTGCCCCGCTCGTCGTCCAGGAAGGCGCCGACCCTCCCCGCTCCCGCCATCTCCGCCTCCCGCGCGTCCCGCCGTCGCCCGAAGGTCGCACCGGAGTGCGAACGGAAGGTTACCGGCCGGGCCGGCGGCGGAGGCGTCAGATGTCGATGTCCGCCCAGATCACGTGGTGGTCGCTCGCGACATGCACCTTGCGCGTGAGTTCGGGATAGACCTCCCACCGCACCGGCCGGCTGCCGGGCCACGCCCCCTTGCGGAACAGCCCCGAGGCGCGGACCTTGTCGAAGAGCGCCGGCGAGAGCAGCAGATAGTCGATCTTCTGGTTGTCGTTGCCGAGGCCGTAGGTGCCGATGCCCTCGAACGCGCCGGTGTCGAAGCTCGGATGCTCGGAGACGTCGCGCAGGTCGGTGTCGGCCAGCAGTGGGCGGAGCGGCGCGCTGTCCGGCGTGTCGTTGAGGTCGCCGAGCACGACGACGTTGCTCTCGCCGCGCGCGATCAGCGCCTCGTAGAGTTCGGCGGTGCGCGCGGCCTGGGCGCGGCGGCGCGCCTGCGAGGCGGCGTCGTTGCCGCCGTATTTGCTCTTGAAGTGGTTGGGCAGCACCCAGACGCGCGTCCCCGCGGGCGTCAGGATCTCGTATTCCGGACAGTCGCGCGAGAAGATCGTGCCGCCGTCCGCGCCGCGGTCGTAGATGTGGGTGATCATCGCGCCGATCCGGAAGCCGTTGGTCGCCATGACCCCGACATCGATGCCGCGCCGGTCGTTGCCGTCGAGCAGCATCACCTCGTCATAGGGGCGCCCGCCCACCTTGTGCAGCACGATGGTGGAGAACTGCTCGAGCAGCGTCCGGTTCTCCGCCTCGATCACCGCGAGGACGTCGGCGCCCACGTCGCGGATCACGCGGCCGGTGTTGTCGATGGCGATCTCGTTCACGGGCTCGGTCCGCGCCTCGATCCAGCCCACCCAGTCGTCGCGCCCGTCCGCGACGATCTCCATCGGGCTCCCGTCGCGCGGGCGGCGCACGATGCGCCCGCGGATCCGCCGCAGCAGCACGAAGTCGCCGGTGTCGCTGCGGCCGAGATCGAGCTCGCCGAGGAGGCGGACCATCTCGGCCTTGTCGGTGTCGCTGTAGCTCGGCTTCTCGAACAGCGCGTTGAGCTCGGCCGCCTGCTCGAGCACGCGGCTCGCCACGCCCGCCTCCTCGTTGAAGGCGCGGGCGCGGTCGAAGAGGTTCTCCACGTTGAAGGCGGCGATCTTCATGGCGGCGTCTCCGGACGGGCAGCGGGCGACCGCCAGCTTAGCGCCCCGGAGACGCGCGATCTGTGCGCTTCGTCACTCCCCCGCCGCGTAGAGCTCGGAGCGGGCGCCGAGATAGCCGTCCCAGGCGAACCAGTAGGCGACGTGGCCGGCGACCCGCGGCGCGCGCTCGCCGTTCGGCCCGAGGAGCGCGTCCTCGGTCGCGCGCCAGGGCTGCCCGCCCGAGCTGACGGCGCCGGGGCGGCCGGCGAAGCGGCGCGCGCCGCGGTCGTAGGCGCGCACCGTGCGCCCCGCCGCGTCGCCGATCAGCACGACCGGCAGGTCGCCCACCCGGTCGTTGATCACCGCGCCGCCGGCGAAGGCGTCGATCGGCCAGGCCTTGGCGGCGGCGAAGGTGCGGATGCCGAAGACATGGTCCTTCCCGGCCAGCACGGTCTCGTCGACCCGGGTGGGGAACATCAGCTCGGGGCTCGCGAAGTACTCGCGGTAGACGACGCCCGAGCCGTAGTCGCGGGCGTGGCCGGTGTCGAGCGAGAGCACGGCGGTGGCGGGGTTGTCGCGCCGCCAGTCGGCCCAGCGCGCGATCGCCACCGGGCGCTGGCGGAGCTCGATGCCGGTGCCGACGAGCGGCCCGACCACCGGCCGGCCGGTGAACTGGTTCCAGAGCGAGTGCGTCTCGCGGTCGAACATCAGCTTGTTGGAGCGGTAGAGGAAGCCCGACGAGCCGAAGACGAAGGGGCGCTCGCGACCCTCGACTTCGGTCTCGAAGAGGATCCCGGCGCCGCAGAGCGTGCAGTAGGCGAGCGCCACGGGCACGCCGCCCACCACGTCGTTGAACATCTCGTGCCAGCCCATGATGCGCAGCGGATAGGCCCGGACATCGCCCCCGATCGCCACGCCGAAGACGAGATCGTCGTCGAGCAGGTAGCCGGCCTCGTCCGCCCGGATCATCGCCGGACGGTCGAGCGAGGGGATGCCGTCCTTCCGCACCCCGCCCCAGGTGATCTCCTCGAGACGGATCTCCATGCGCTCGGGCGCGAGGTGTTCGGGCCGCAGGAACGGGGCGAAGTTCGGGTCGATGGCGAGGAAGAGGTCGCGCTTCAGGTCGATATAGGAGTGGCGGGGGCGGATCTCGGGATGGGCCTCCTGCCAGAGCATCCAGCCGAACCAGTCGGTCGGCCCGTGATGGCCGGTCACCGCCGAGAGCGCCTCGACGATCGGCAGCTCCGGCCCGCGCGAGAAGCGGAGCGCGAAGATAAGGGAGGGCGCGATGTCGGGCGCCTCGTGGCGCGCGACCACGCGCATCGCCTCGTCGAACTCGGCGCGCGTTCCGAAGACCAGAGTGCGCAGCGCCGCGTCGATCGGCGCCGGCGCGGCGGCAGCCGGCCCGGGCAGCGCGGCGGCGAGGGCGGTGAGCGCCGCCGAGCCGAGCAGGCGACGGCGGTCGGGGCGGGCAGGGGAGACGGGCATGGGACACCTCCGGCGGTTTTCGCCGTCATGCCCGAGCGCGCGGCGCTCCGGAAATCACGCCCGCTGACCGGCCCGTGACGCCCTGCCGAAGGCGTCAGTCGATCATGCCGCCGTCGGCGTCCTCGCCCGCCGCGTCGAGCAGGGCCGCGAAGTCGGGGATGTGCAGGAGGCGGGGGTCCTCGAAGACGATCACGCCCTCCTTGCGCAGCGCGGTCAGCTGGCGGCTCACGGTCTCGATGGTGAGGCCGAGATAGTCGCCGATCGCCTCGCGCGTGATCGGCAGGGCCACGCGCAGGCCGTCCTCGACCGGGCGGCTCTCCGCCGCGGCGGACCGGCGCGCGAGGATCGTCAGGAACGTGGCGATCTTCTCCCGCGCGGTCTTGCGCCCGAGCAGCAGCATCCAGTCCCGCGCCGCGTCGAGCTCGTCGAGCGTCATCTCGAGAAGGCGCCGCTCGATGCCGGGTGTCTCGACCAGCAGCCGCTCGAACCGCCCGCGCGGGAAGAGGCAGAGCGTCACCTCGGTGACCGCCACCGCGTCGTAGGGCGCGATCGGCATCTTGGGCCGCCCGATGAAGTCCGACGGAAACATCAGGCCGATCATCTGGCGCCGCCCGTCGGGCATCGTCTTCGAGAGGCTCACCACGCCCGAGACCACCGAGCCGATCGACGTGGTCTCCTCGCCGGCCGCGACGATTTCGCGCCCCGGGCCGTAGGTGCGGTAGGACTTGATCGCATTCAGCCGGTCCAGCTGATCGCGCGGCACGTAGGAGCAGACGGCGCGGTGCCGGATCGGGCAGTCGGCGCAATGCACCTGGTGCGGAGTGAGCGCTGGCTTCGCCATTCCTCTCGACCTGTCGCGTTTCCCTGACAATCACTGTGACCGAGCGCTTGATATGGGTCAATGAGGCAGCGGTGCCGCACGGCCATGCTCCGGCCCATGGAACAGCTCGCCTCGCCCTTCGCCCCCGACGCCCTCGAACGCGCGGTCCCGCGCTACACGAGCTACCCGACCGCGCCGCATTTCCGCGACGGGCTGGACCCCGCGCTCTACGAGCGCTGGCTGGGCGAGATCGCGCCCGACAAGCCGATCTCGCTCTACCTTCACATTCCGTTCTGCGACGAACTGTGCTGGTTCTGCGCCTGCCGGACGCAGGGCACGCGCCGCTACGCCGCGGTCGCGCGCTATCTCGAGTGCCTGCTCGCCGAGATCGAGCGGGTCGGCGCGCTGCTCGGCGGCGGGCACGCCGTCACCCAGACCCACTGGGGCGGCGGATCGCCCACGGTGCTCGCGCCCGAGGACACCGCGCGCCTCGTCGCCGCGGTCCACGCCGCCTTTCCCGGCGCCGCCACCGCGGCGCTCGCGGTCGAGATCGACCCGCGCGACATGAGCGAGGAGCGGATGGCCGCGCTCGCCCGGGCCGGCATCACCCGCGCCTCGGTCGGGGTGCAGGATTTCGATCCCGTCGTGCAGCGCGCCATCGGACGGCTGCAGGGCCGCGAGATGACCGAGCGGGTGATCGAGGGCCTGCGCGGGCACGGCGTGACGAGCGTCAACGTCGACCTCCTCTACGGCCTGCCCGGCCAGACCGAGCGCTCGCTCGCCGAGACCATCGCGGCGGTGGTCGATCTCGCGCCCGACCGCCTCGCGCTCTTCGGCTACGCGCACGTGCCGTGGATGGCGAAGCGCCAGCGGATGATCGACCCGGCGATCCTGCCGGGGCCGGCGGAGCGGCGCGCGCAGTCCGACATGGCGCGGCGGATGCTCCTCGAGGCGGGCTACGCGGCGGTGGGGATCGACCATTTCGCGAAGCCCGGCGACAGCCTCGCGCAGGCCGCCGAGGACGGCCATCTCCGCCGCAACTTCCAGGGCTACACGGTCGACGGGGCGGCGGCGCTGATCGGGCTCGGCGCCTCGGCGATCGGGGCGCTTCCCCAGGGCTACGTGCAGAACGAGCCGGCGACCGCGGACTACCAGCGCCGGATCGAGGCGGGCGGGCTCGCCCTGCGCCGCGGCGTCGGCCTGACGCTCGACGACCGGCTGCGCCGCGAGGCGATCGAGCAGATCCTCTGCGCCCTCGCGCTCGACATCGACGCGCTCCGCGCGCGCTACGGCGACTTCGCCCGCGGCGTGGCCGACCGCGCGGCGGGGCTGCTGGCGCTGGCGCCCGAGGGCGCTCTGGTGCCGTGGCGCGGCGGCTTCCGCATCGCCGCCGGATGGCAGAGCCACGCGCGCCTGATCGCGGCGGAGTTCGACGCCTATCTCGCGCACGGGCAGGCGCGGCACTCCGTCGCTCTCTGAGCGGCGCAGGCCGGCACGGCGCGCCGGGGCGCTCAGCCGTAGACCGCCTCCTTGCCGAAATGCCTGGTGAGCAGGTAGTAGACCACCGCCCGGTGCTTGTGCCGGTTCGAGCGGCCGTAGGTGTCGATCACCGCGTCGATCGCCCTGTCGAGGTCCGGCCCGTCGGCCAGCCCGAGCTTCTTGATCAGGAAGTTGGTCTTCACGCGCTCGATCTCGGTCTTGTCGCTGCTCGAGACGGTCGCGCTGTCGTCGTTGTAGATCGACGGGCCGAGGCCGACCGTCACCTTCGTCAGCAGGTCCATGTCCGGCTCCTGCTTGCACTTGTCGCGCAGGTCGGCGGCGTATTTCGCGATGAGCTCGTCGCGCTTCGACATCGTCCGGTCTCCCTGTTGGCGCTCTGGCGCTGTAGCCTGCCGCGCATGATGCCGAATTCGACCGCGCCGTGAACCCCGTTTCCGCAGCGACAGCGCGCCGGCGGTGAGCGCGCTCGGCCTCCTCGCCGCGCTCGGCGCGCGGGCACGCTGGGTGCTCGCGGCGGGCGTGCTGCTGGCGACGGTGCTGCCCGGGCTCTCCGCGGCGCTCCGCCCGGCGCTGCCGGGGCTCGTCGCGCTTCTCTTCTGCGTGGCGATGGCCCGGATCGACCTCGCCGCGCTGCTCGGCGGGATGGCGCGGCCCGGCCGGCTCCTGCGCCTTGCCGCGCTGACGCTCGCGCTGCTCTGGGCGACGCCCGCAATCCTCTGGGCCGTGGCGGCGGCGGCCGGGGCGGGGCCCGCGACGCTCGGCGCCGTCGTCTACACCGCCGCGGCGCCGCCGATCACCTCCTCGGCCGCGCTCTGCCTGATCCTCGGGCTCGACGCCGCGCTCGCGCTGGAGCTGACCGTCGCGGCGAGCCTCGCCGCGCCCTTTCTCGGGCCGGCCGCGGCGGCGCTCCTGCTCGGCGCGGCGGTGCCGCTCGACGCCGAGACGCTGGCGCTCCGCATGGGCGCGATGGTGGGGGCCGGCGCGCTCGGCGCGGTGCTCCTCAGGCGCGCGCTCGGGGCGCGGCGCATCGCCGAGAACGCGCCGGCCTTCGACGGGGCGAGCGCGCTGACGACGCTCGTCTTCGTGGTGCCGCTCTTCGACGGGTTCTGGGCGGGCGTCCTCGCCGATCCCGGCCGCGCGGTAGGGCTGCTGGCGCTGGCCGCCGGGCTCAATTACGGGCTGCAGGCGCTGGTCGCGCGCGGGGCGCGGCGCGTCGCCGGGAACGCGGCCGCGGGGGCGGCCGGTCTCGTCTGGGGCAACCGCACGGTGGCGCTCTACCTCGCCGCGCTGCCGCCCGACCCGGTCTTTGCCCTCTACGTCGCGCTCTTCCAGATCCCCATGCTGTTCACGCCGCTCCTGATGGGCCGCCTCCTCGGCGCCCGCCGGAGCGGCGATCCCGCTTGAGACACTTCGGCGCTGGCGCAACCGTTGGCATGGTCAGCGCAATCACTTTCTTTCGATAGGTATGCGGGGCACCTACAAATCCCAGTTTATCGAATTCGCGAAAGTGAAGAAAGATTGCGTGCCCAGATGGGCCGTGGCGAAGGCGGTGCTCAAGACCGCCGAGGTGCTGAAGAAATCCACGGCGCAGAAGACCCGGATCGCAGAGGCCGGCGATTGCATTCCAGCGATACGGGGGATTCGGAACGGGCTGAAGACGCAGCGGAGCAAATTCGGCTCCGGCTGTGCTGACCTCAAGAGGACGCTGAGCGAGATGTCGGCGCTCGAGGTCCAGATGAACGCGATCAAGGACAAGAGGGACCGGAAGGAGGTCGAGGGTACCGAGATCGCGCTGGAGGGAAAACAGCTCGCCCCGCTCGCCGCCCGGCG
>CAZWDE010000139.1:0-8110 GCA_964632555.1 uncultured Limibaculum sp. | reverse complement strand
GCACCTCGCGGCCGAACCAGCGGCCGACCTCCTGCGCGCGGTAGCCGGCGGCGTTGACCACGACCTCGCAGCGGATGGGGCCGCTGGCCGTCTCGATCACCCACTCCGCGCCCTCGCGCCGCGCGCCCGTCGCGGCGCAGTGGCGGACCACGGTGGCGCCGAGATCGCGCGCGCCCTTGGCGAGCGCCTGCGTGAGCTGGGCGGGGTCGATGTCGCCGTCCTGCGGATCGAAGAGCCCGCCCGCGAGATCGTGCAGCTCGAGGAACGGGTAGCGCGCCACGAGCTGGTCGGGCGGGAGCACCTCGATCTCCATCCCCTGGTACCAGCCCATGCCCTTGACGCGCTCGAATTCCTGCATGCGCTCGCGGCTGTGCGCGAGGCGGAGCGACCCGGTGACGTGGTAGTTCATCGGGTAGTCCACCGCCTCGGCGAGCCCGCGATAGAGCCCGGCCGAGTAGCGCTGGATGTTCATGATCCCCCAGGAGGACGAGAAGGTCGGCACGTTGCCCGCCGCGTGCCAGGTGGAGCCGGCGGTCAGCTCGTCCTTCTCGAGCAGCACCGCGTCGGTCCAGCCCGCCTTCGCCAGGTGGTAGAGGCAGGAGGCGCCGACGCAGCCGCCCCCGATGATCACCACGCGCGCCTGCTCCGGCAGATCGGCCATCTCTCCCTCCGTCACTCTCTCGCGCGGTGCGCCCGCGCCCGGGTCATGCCGCCCGGCCGAGCCCCGGCCGGCCCGAGAGCCCGCCGCCGAGCCGGTCCTCCAGCACGGTGACGCGGTGCACCTCGCGGATCGCCGGATAGTGGTCGCCGCAGGCATAGTGCTGCGTCGCCCAGTTGTCCCAGATCACCAGCGTGCCCGGCCGCCAGCGCACCCTGAGCTGGACCCGCGGATGCCGCGCCAGACCGCAGAGATGGGCGAGCAGCGCGTCGCTCTCGGCCGGCGCGAGCCCGAGGATGCGGGTGGTGAACGCCTCGTTGACATAGAGCGCCGGCCGCCCGCTCGCGGGGTGGTGCAGGATCACCGGATGCCGCGCCGTGCCGGCCGCGCGGTCCTGGGCCGCGAAGGCTGCCTCGCGCCCGGTCTGCCCGCTGCCGCGGAGGAATGCGAAACCCTTCTCCTGGCTGTGCTCGGCCTCGAGGCCGGCGAGGAAGGCGCGCATTGGCTCCGAGAGCATGTCGTGCGCCGCGCGCATGTCGGCCCAGAGGGTGTCGCCCCCCGCCTCGGGGATGATCACGCCGTGCAGCAGCGCCGCGAAGGGCGGCTCGGCCCTGAAGCTCAGATCCGAGTGCCAGGTCTCGTTCTCGGGCGGGGTCTCCGCGTCGTTGCGGATCACCATGATGCGGTCGTGCCCCTCGACATGGGGGTAGAGCGGGTGGCGCGGCGCGAGCCGCCCCCAGGCCTCGCCGAGCGCGAGATGCGCCTCGGGGCTCGGATGCTGGTCGCGGAACACGAGGACGGCCCGCTCGATCAGCCGCGCGCGGAGCGCCGCAGCGAGATCGGGCGAGAGATCGCGGGCGAGGTCGAGCCCCGAGATCTCCGAGCCGATGGAGGCGGTGAGGCGCGTCTCGGCGAACTCCATGGCGGCTCCTCAGTAGACGGGGGGCGCGATCACCCAGATCGCGACGGCCGGCACGGTGCCGGGGTTGCGCCAGCGGTAGCTCTCGCCGCGGATGCGGAAGCTGTCGCCCGGCTCGAGGCGGAAGGCGCGCTCGCCGATCCAGAGGTCGAGCCGGCCCGCGACGAGATAGCCCGCCTCCTCGGTCGGCCGGCGCGCGGGCGCGGCCAGCCGCGCGCCCGGATCGAAGACCGAGCGGACGATCTCGAAGCGCCCGGTCAGGTCGGGCGAGAGCAGCTCCTCGGTCAGCCCCTCGGCCGGCGAGCCGAGCTTGCGCCGCGCCCCCTCGCGCACGATGCGCCCGCGCTCCTCGATCGGGGCCTCGGGCGCGCCGAAGAAGAGCGAGAGCGGCGTCTCGAGCGCCTCGGCGAGCCGTCGCAGGTCCGGGATGCCGGGATCGGTGAGCCCGCGCTCGACCTGGGAGAGCCAGCCGACCGACCGGCCGATGCGCTCGGCCACCACCGCGAGCGTCAGGCCGCGCGCCTTGCGCAGCGCCCGGATGTCGGCGCCGAGCCCCTCCGCCTCGAATGCCTTCTGGGATATGTCGTCCATGCCGGATCGCCCGCGTCCCCGCCGTGCCGCCGCGTGAAACCGTGGAGGCGATTTTCACCGACTGCAAGCGAGCCCGCGCGATTGCGACGCGAGGGCGCAGGCGCGGGTGGCGCCGCGCTACTCGGCCGGCTGGGCGGCGGCGCGGGACGGCTGCACCGCCGCCGCGGAGAGCCCGAGCGTCAGGCGAAGCAGCGGCGGCACGAGGACGAGCGTGAGCACGGCCGACATCGAGAGCCCGCCGACCACCACAGAGCCGAGGCCGCGATAGAGCTCGGACCCCGCGCCGGGGAACACCACGAGCGGCAGCATGCCGAAGACCGAGGTGAGCGTCGACATGAAGATCGGGCGGATGCGGTTGCGCGTCGCCTCGAGGATCGCCGCGTCGATCGCCATCCCGTCCTCGCGCATGTGGTGGACCGACTGGTGCACCAGAAGGATCGCGTTGTTCACCACGATGCCGATCAGGATGACGAAGCCGAGCAGCGTCAGCATGTCGAGCGGCTGCGTCTGGTAGAGATTGAGCGCGGCGAGGCCGGCGACCCCGCCCGCGCCCGCCACCGGGACCGAGACGAGGATCACGAGCGGGAGCAGGAAGCTCTCGAACAGCACCGCCATCACCAGATAGACGATGACGAGCGCCAGCAGCAGGTTGATCTGCAGCGCCTCCCAGGTCTTCGTCAGCTCGTCCGCCGCGCCCGAGAGCGTGAGCGCGATGCCGGGCGGCATGCCCTCGGCCTGGAGCGGCTGCACCACCTGCGCGTCCATCATCTCGAGCGCGGTCTCGAGCGGCAGGTCCGCGGCGGGGCGGAGCTCGAGCGTCACGGTGCGGAGCCGCTCGCGGTGGCGGATCTCGGTCGGACCGGCGGTGAGCTCGATGTCCGAGAGCGCGGAGACCGGAACGATGGTGCCGTCGGGCGCCACGACCGGGAAGCCGCCGATGTCCTGCGTGCGCATCGCGGCTGAGGTCGCCGAGGTTCCCTTGAGAGTGAGATCGAGGCGCTCGGCGCCCACCGTGATCTCGGCGAGCCGCAGCCCGTCGTTGTAGGCGTCGAGCGTGTCGGCGAGCGTGCGCGCGTCGATCCCGGCATCGGCGAGGCGCACCCGGTCGGGCACCATGCGGAGCTCCGGCGCGCCGAGCTCGAGGCCGGGCTGGGGGCGGAACTGGTTGCCCGCCTCGCGCGGGAAGACCTGCCCGATCTTGCCCGCCGCGCGCTGCGCGACCTCGAGGATGTCCTCGAGGTCCTGGCCCTGCACGTTGAGCTCGATCGCGCGGCCGCCGCCGATCCCGCGCCCGAAGAGCGAGCGCTGGTTGATGAAGCCGAAGGTGCCGGGCTCGGAGAAGATCGGCCCCGACAGGATCGGGATGAGCTCGGCCACGCGCTCGGGGCGCTGCGCCGCGCCGCCGAGGAAGGTGGTGCCGCGGATCGCGACGAAGAAGAAATGGCGGATGCCGGGCGGCTCGTCCGGGTTGCCGGTGTCCTCGCGCTCCCAGAGCGGGCGGGCGACGCTCTCGATGCGCTCGGCGATCTCGGTCGTGGTCCCGAGATTGTAGCCGGGCGGCGGCAGGATCACGCCGAAGACCAGGTTGCGGTTGCCCTCGGGCAGGTATTCGAGCTTCGGGAGATACTCCGCCGCCGCCCAGATCGCGCCCCCGGTCACCGCGACGACCACCGCGAGGCCGATCACCCGGACCTTGACCGTCAGCCAGGCATAGGCACGCACCAGCCAGCCGAAGAGCCAGGCGAGCTGGTCGATGATCGGCAGCGGCAGAACCGAGAGCTTGGCGCCCCCCGCGGCCAGCAGCCGGGAGGAGAGCGCGGGGATCACCGTGACCGCGACCACGAGCGAGAGCACCACCGAGACCGAGATCGCCACCGCGAGGTCGCGGAACAGCTGGCCCGCCTCGAGCTCCATCACGAGGATCGGGATGAACACCATCACCGTCGTCAGCGCCGAGACGAGGATCGCGCCCCAGACCTGCCGGGCCCCCTCGTAGGCCGCCCGGGGCGCCGGCAGGCCGCTCTGGCGCAATCGGTAGATGTTCTCGAGCACCACGATGGCCGCGTCGACCACCATGCCGACGGCGAAGGCGATGCCGGCGAGCGAGATCACGTTGAGCGTGCGCCCCATGGCCGCCATCGCGACGAAGGACGCGACGATCGAGACCGGGATCGCCAGCGAGATCACCAGCGTCGCCCGCGCCGAGCGCAGGAACAGCAGGAGGATCACCGCCGCCAGCACGCCGCCCACCCAGATGTTCTGGATCACGAGGTCGATCGCCCCGTCGATGTAGATCGTCTCGTCGTAGACCTGCGTGAGGGTCAGCCCCTCGGCGGCGAGCGGGCCCTCGCGCAGCTCGGCGATCGCGGCGCGGATGCCCTCCATGGTCTCGATCACGTTGGCGCCGGTCTCGCGCACCGCGTTGACCGCGATCGCCGGCTCGCCGTTCTGGCGGATCCGCGCCGTCGGCTCCTTGTAGCCGAAGCGCACATCCGCGACGTCGCGCACGAAGACGCGGCCGAGCGCGTCGGCCGAGCCCGCGGCGCCCGAGCGCAGCACCACCTCCTCGATGGCGGCGACGGTGTTGAGCTCGCCCTCGGCCCGCACCACGTAGCGCCGCTTGCCCTCGTCGAGATCGCCGGCCGAGAGCGAGACCGACTCGCGGCGGAGCGTGGCCACCACGTCGGGGATCGTGAGGCGGAAGCGCGCGAGCTCCTCCGGCTCGATGATCACCTGCAGCTCGCGCTCGACGCCGCCGAAGACGTTGGTCGCGGCCACCCCGTCGACCCGCTCGATGCGCTCCGAGATCACGTCGTTGACGAAGTCGCCGAAATGCTCGACCGGCCGGGTCACGCCCTCGGCCCGCTTGACGATCATCCAGGCGATCGGGTTGTCGTCCGAGCCCGAGGTGTCGAGAACCGGCTCGTCGGCCTCGTCCGGATAGCCCGACACCCGGTCGAGCCGGTTGGCGACCAGCAGCAGCGCCCGGTCCATGTCGGAGCCGATGGCGAATTCGAGGGTGATCCGCGCGCGCCCGGTCTCGGAGCGGGAGATCATCGTCTCGAGCCCCGAGAGGCCCTTCAGCTCGTCCTCCTGCGGGTTGACGATCTCGCGCTCGATCTCGGCGGGCGCGGCGCCGAACCAGGTGGTCTCGACCTCGATCACCGGCTTGCGGACATCGGGGGTCAGCTGGATCGGGATCCGCGTCAGCGCCAGCGCGCCGAACATCACCGCCATCAGCACGGCGGCGAGAACGGCGATCGGCCGCTCGATGGCGACGCGGATCAGGTCCATGCGCTCAGCCCTCGCGGGTGGGCGCGGGCACGGCGGCGGCCTCGGCGCCGCTGCGCTCGGCCCCGGGGCCCGCCTCGGCCGCGGGCGCCGGATCGGCCGGCGCCTCTTCGGGAAGGCGCGCCTCGACCGGCTGGCCGGGCCGGAGCCGCTCGTTGCCGCGGACCACGACGATCTCGCCCGGCAGGAGCCCGGAGACGACCTCCATCCGGTCGCCGAGCGGCCCGCCGATCTCCACGCGCCGGGGCGTCGCCGCGCCCTCCTCGACGGCGAAGACGGTCCAGCCGCCGCGGCTCTGCACCAGCGCGTCCTTCGGCACGGTCAGGGCGCGCCGCGGCGCCGAGACCGGCACGCGCAGCGTCACCGAGTTGCCCGCCGCGAGGCCCGCCGCCGCGAGCGCGGCCGCGTCGAAGCTGAGCCGGACCGGCCGCGTGCGCGTCGTCGCGGTCTCGACCGGCAGGAGGCTCCGCACCTCGGCCTCGGTCGTCTGCCCGGCGCCGAAATCCGCCTCGATCCGGCGGCCCTCCTCGAGCGAGCCGACGAGCTTCACGGGCATGTTGGCCTCGATCTCGAGGCTCGCGGCGTCGATCAGGGTCGCGACCGGCTCGCCGAGATCGATGTAGCTGCCGGGCTGCGCCGCGCGGCCGATCACGACGCCGGAGAACGGGGCGAGGATCGTGGCGTGGCGCAGGTCGTAGTCGGCGCGGGCGAGCTCGGCCTCGGCCTGCGCCACCATGGCGCCGGCCCGGGCGAGCTCGGAGCGCGCCTGCGCCGCGCTCTGCTCCAGATCCTCGAACTGCCCCTTGGAGAAGGCGGTGGACCCGCGGAGCTGCGAGGTCCGCTCGAAGGCCTGCTGCGCGAGCCGGAGCTGCGCCTCGGCCACCTCGACACCGGCCTTCGACGCCTCGAGCGCGGCCGCCGCCGTGCGGCGGCGGATCTCGATCAGGTCGCGGTCGAGCCGGACGAGCGGCTGGCCGGCCTCGACCCGGTCGCCCACGCGGAAGAGCACGTCGGCGACGATGCCGGCCGTGCGGGTCGCGACCTCGGCCTCGGTGGTCGCCACCACCTGGGCGAGGATCGGCGTCGTGTCGGTGATCTCGCGCAGCTCCACCCGCTCGGCCAGCACCGACGCGGGGCCCTGCTGCGCGAGGGCGCCGAGCGGGAGCGCGGCCAGCGCGACGAGCAGTGCGGCGAGACGCAGCGGCGATCGGACGGTCATGGGCGTACCTCGGGGCTGGCGCCGGAGCGCGCGCGGCGACCGCCCCTGGTGTGGGCCACCTTGCCGCAATCCCGCCGGAAAATGGTCCGGTTCGGCGCGAACGGCAAGGGCGGGCGGCGCGGCCTGTCACGCGTTCGCGAGATCGGCCGGTCCGCGGACGCCCCGGCGAGCCGGCTTGACCCCCCGCCCGCCGCGCGGCAGAGCGGCGTCATGGCCGCCCCACAGTTGATCGCCGACGAGCGCCTTCAGGAGATCCTCGACCGCCACGCCTATCTCGAGGCGCGGCTCGAGAGCCTGACCGACCCGGGCGAGATCGCCCGCGTCAGCCGCGACTATGCGGGCCTCCGCGAGGTGGTGGCGGCGATCGGCGCGTGGCGGCGGCTCCGCGACGAGCTCGCGGAGGCGCGCGCGATGCTCGCGGACCCCGAGTTCCGCCGGCTCGCCGAGGACGAGATCGCGCGGCTCGAGACGGCGCTGCCCGAGGCCGAGCGGCGGCTGACGGCGGCGCTGCTGCCGAGGGACGCGGCCGACGACCGCGCGGCGATCCTCGAGATCCGGCCGGGCACGGGGGGCGACGAGGCGGCGCTCTTCGCGGGCGATCTCTTCCAGATGTACCGCCGCTACGCCGAGCGGCGGGGCTGGCGCGTCGAGGTTCTCGAGGAGCAGGCCTCCGATCTCGGCGGGCTGCGCGAGCTCGTGGCGGCGGTCCGCGGCGACGGTGTCTATGCGCGGCTCAAATGGGAGAGCGGGGTGCACCGGGTCCAGCGCGTGCCCGAGACCGAGTCGCAGGGCCGGATCCACACCTCGGCGGCCACGGTGGCCGTGCTGCCGGAGGCCGAGGAGGTGGACGTGGCGATCGCGCCCTCCGAGATCCGCGTCGACACCATGCGCGCCAGCGGGGCCGGCGGGCAGCATGTCAACACGACCGATTCGGCGGTGCGCATCACCCATCTGCCGACCGGGATCGTGGTCACGAGCTCGGAGAAGTCGCAGCACCAGAACCGCGCGCGGGCCATGGAGGTGCTGCGGGCGCGGCTCTTCGACATCGAGCGCCAGCGGGCCGCGGCGGCGCGCGCCGAGGAGCGGCGCGGCCAGATCGGCTCGGGCGACCGGTCGGAGCGCATCCGCACCTACAACTTCCCGCAGGGCCGGGTCACCGACCATCGGATCGGGCTCACGCTCTACAAGCTGCCGTCGGTCCTCGAGGGGGAGCTCGACGAGATCGTCGACGCGCTCGCCGCCGCCGACGAGGCCGAGCGGCTCGCGGCGTTGGGCTGAGGCGATGGCCCGGCACGCCCGGGGGCGGCGATGAGCGGCGGCGCGAGCTGGGACCGGCTGATCCGGGAGGCGGCGGCGCGGCTCGCCGCGGCGGGGGTCACCGAGCCCGGGCGCGACGCCCGGCTGCTCGCGCGCTGGGCCTCGGAGCACGACG